>NZ_JAAOQS010000189.1:0-8266 GCF_011603105.1 Rhodococcus sp. A14
GTGCTGGTCCTCGCACTGCTCCTCGGCGGCGATCCCGGCTCGCTGCTCGGCGGCCTCAGCGGCACCACCGATTCCGCCGGCCAGAATTCCGGCGCCGGCCTCGCCGGATGCGAGACCGGCGCGGACGCCAACCGCGACGTGAACTGCCGGGTGGTGTTCACCGCAGGCAGTCTCGACTCCGTGTGGCAGCAGGAACTCGCGCCACAGACCGGCACGGCGTACGTGCCGCCGGAGGTCGTGCTGTTCTCCGGTTCGGTCAACACCGGCTGCGGCAACGCCACCAGCGAGGTCGGACCGTTCTACTGCCCGGCGGACTCGACGGCGTACTTCGACACCAGCTTCTTCCAGCTCCTCGTCGACCGCTTCGGGTCCAGCGGCGGACCGCTGGCACAGGAGTACGTCGTGGCGCACGAGTTCGGCCATCACATCCAGAACCAGCTCGGCGACATCGGGCGGGCGCAGGCCGACCCGCGGGGCGCCGACTCGGCCGCGGTGCGAACCGAGTTGCAGGCCGACTGCTACGCGGGCGTGTGGGCCCACTACGCCGATACCCTCCCCGGCCCCGACGGTGGGCCGCCGTTCCTGAACCCCCTCACCGACACCGATATCGACGACGCCCTCTCCGCCGCCTCGTCGGTCGGTGACGACCGGATCCAGCAGTCCGCGGGCGCTCGGGTGAATCCGGAGGGCTGGACGCACGGCTCCTCGGAGCAGCGCCAGAAGTGGTTCGCCACCGGGTACCGGACGGGTCAGGTCCAGGCCTGCGACACCTATTCGGCACGCGATCTGAACACTCCGCCGGCGCTGCGCTGACCACTTGCATCACCGACAATTATATTTGTCTTGACAGAATTTACTGTCGGTGCGAGAGTTGACGCATGTTGGACGTAGCAGTGATCGATCAAGCGGGCGCCGCCGAGATCTCCCTGGACCCGGTCCGGGCACGGCTGCTGGCGGCGCTGGCCGAACCCGGTTCGGCGAGTTCCATCGCCGCGACGGTCGGATTGACGCGACAGAAGGCCAACTACCACCTGCGGGCGCTCGAGGAGCACGGCCTCGTCGAACTCGTCGAGGAACGCAAGAAGGGCAACGTCACCGAACGGGTCTTCCAGGCCACCGCGGCGTCGTACGTCATCTCCCCCGCTGCGTTCGCCGCCCTCGCCCCCGATCCCGACCGGTCGCCGGACCAACTGTCGGCCCGCTGGCTGGTGGCACTGGCCGCGCGCCTGGTGCGTGAGGTCGGCGAGCTGATCGCCGGTGCCACGGCGGCGCGTCAGCCGCTGGCCACCTACGCGATCGACAGCGACATCCGGTTCGCGTCCGCGGCCGACCGGTCCGCCTTCGCCGACGAACTCGGCGAGTCCGTGAAGCACCTGGTGGCCCGATACCACGACGAGAACGCCCCGAACGGCCGCAGACACCGACTCGTCGTCGCACTGCACCCCAGCCTGAAAACACCGTCCGAGCAAGCGAAGTCACCCGACAACCGCCACGAGGAGAGCTAGCCATGTCCGAGAACTTCGAGATTCGCCGCGAGGTCGTCCTGAACGCCACCCCGGAAGAGGTGTTCGCCGCCGTCACCAGCGGCACCGGCGGGTGGATGTTCCCCTCCGAACTCGATCCCGGCGTCGGCAGCGAGGGACCGGACGACCCGACCGTCGTCGCGTGGGAGCCGCCGCAGAAGTTCGCCGTGCGCCAGGAAGGTCCCGACGGCTGGTTCAACGCCCTCGAATACCTCATCGAGGCCCGCGACGGCGGAACCGCGGCGCTGCGCTACGTCCACAGCGGCATCTTCACCGACGACTGGGACGCGCAGTACGACGGCGCCGACAAGCACACCACGTTCTACCTTCACAGCCTCGGCCAGTACGTCCAATACTTCGCAGGCCGGGCGGCCACCTACATCACGACCGGCGGCCCGGATACGTCCACCGGTCCCGGCGCAATGGCCACCCTCCGCGGCGCACTCGGCCTGACCGACACCTCGACCACCGGCGACACCGTGTCCGTCGACGTCCCCGGTTTCGGCACCGTCGACGGCGTCGTCGACTACCTGACGCCGCATTTCATCGGCATCCGGACCGCCGATGCGCTGTACCGGTTCTACGGCCGGAACGCGTTCGGCGGGACGGTCGACGCGGCGCACCACCTGTTCGCCGCGGGTGCCGACCAGGAGAAGTCGCAGGACGCGTGGAAGTCCTGGCTGGACAACGTGTTCGCCTGAACCCGCGGCAACGACGCTCAGGACGCGGTGAACTCGCCCCGACCCGGAATGTTCGGGGTGCTGGTGGTGATCTCGATGCCGACCCGGCCCGGCCCCGGATCGAAGTACACGGCTGTCGGTGCGCCTGGACCGTCCCATCCGCTCAACGCCCACTGCTTCGTTCCGGAGGCGCCGGTGTCGAGGTTGCGCCAGTGCAGGGTTCCGTCGACCAGGCAGACCCGGGAGGTGCCCACGAAGTACGTCTTCAACAGAACGTAGTTCGGCCCGTGCGGCTCCGGGTAGTCGGACGACGCCTGGGCGTCGATCCGCCCTCCGCACACGCTGATGTCGCCAGGGCTCAGACCGTGGCCGATCGTGTAGGTGGGGGTCAGGGTCGCCGTATCCGCCGCGGCGGCGGCCGGTGCACCGAGCAGTGCGGCCGCGGCGAGCGAACCCACCACCGCCGATCGGACAACCAGATTTCCCACAGGCATGGCGCTCCTCGGTCGTTGTGCGTCGGGCGAACCCCTCTCCCCTTGTCTCCGGGAATGCGGGGAGCGTTACTCGTCCGCTTGGCTAGTGTCGACGCAGGAACATCGGTTGACTTCGAGGAGTTTCCATGTCGTTCACGGACGAAGAGATCGCCTACCTGCGGTCGCAGCCGATCGCCCGCGTCGCCACCGTGGGCGCAGACGGGCAACCCGACGTGGTTCCCCTCGCGTTCGAGTTCGACGGAACGGACTTCTGGGTGGGAGGTTCCGGACCGTCCGTCACCGGTACCCGCAAGTTCCGGAACATCCGGGCCGGGAACGACAAGGTGTCGCTGGTCGTCGACGACCTGGTGTCGTTCGAGCCGTTCGTCGCGCGATCCATCCGGGTCTACGGCACGGCCGATCAGCCGGTGGAGCGGGACGGAATGGTCGGTCCCGGTCTCTACGTGCGCATCGCACCGACCATCTCGTGGAGCTGGAACATGGCGGGAGAACCTGCCGGCGCCGAATGGTACGAGCCGAGGCGGACCGTTCACGTCAGAACAGAGTGAGCGCCGGTCCGGGACGACCGACACCGACCGGTTCACCGCGATCGGACTCGACGGCCTCGGTGCGCCCGGCCTCCCGATGGTTCGCCCCGCCGCCCAGACCGTACCGGTCGACGAGTGGGTCGACTCGCTGCTTCAGCCACGACTTGTATTCGGGCGGAACGTAGGCCGCCCGCCCGTACAACTGCCGGTATTGACGGACGAGCGCGGGATGCTCCGTCGACAGCCAGTTCATGAACCAGCCTTTGGTGCTGCCCCGCAGGTGCATCGGGAAGACGGTCACACCCGAGGCGCCGGCGTCGGCGATCGATTCGAGTAGACCGTCCAGATGCCGTACCGAATCGGTCAGGAAGGGAATGACGGGGGCCACCATCACATTGCAGGGCAGTCCGGCGTCGGTGATCGCCCGGATCAGATCGAGGCGCGCCTTCGGCGAGGGTGTGCCCGGCTCGATCGACTTCTGGAGGTCGGGATCGTGGATCGCCAGCGACACGCCGATGCTCACCGGCACTTGCTGGGCTGCGAGCGTCAGCAGCGGGAGGTCGCGCCGCAGCAACGTCCCCTTGGTGAGTATCGAGAACGGAGTGGCGGATTCGGCCAGCGCCCGAATGATGCCGGGCATCAGACGGTACCGGCCCTCCGCTCGCTGATAGGGATCGGTGTTGGTGCCGAGAGCGACGTGTTCCCGCTTCCAAGACCTACGCCCCAGTTCCTTGCGCAGCACCGCCGCGACGTTGGTCTTCACGACGATCTGACTGTCGAAATCGCGGCCCGCGTCGAGGTCGAGGTATTCGTGGGTGGGCCGTGCGAAGCAGTAGCGACACGAGTGTGAGCATCCGCGAAAAGCGTTGACAGTGAAGCGGAAAGGCAGTTGCGACTCCTCGGGCATCTTGTTCAGCGCGCTCTTGCAGAGCACCTCGTGGAAGGTGATGCCGTCGAACTCGGGCGTCTGCACGCTGCGCACGAGCCCGGCGCGCTCCAGCCCCGGCAATGCACCGTCGTCGGCGTCGACCGCTTGCCCATCCCACCTCATGGGTACATGCGAACATTTGTTCTAACCGGTGTCAAGACTTCGACCCGCGAGGAGACCGGACCGTCGAGTACGACCGCGCTGGTGAGCGCCGGATCGGCGCTTGCGACAATGTCGCTCATGTCGAACAGAAACAACGTCTCGTCCGGTTCCGAGTGGGAAGCCAAGATCGGCTATTCCCGAGCCGTGCGGATCGGTCAGCTCGTGTCCGTGTCAGGCACCACAGCCTCAGGCCCCGACGGTCCCGTCGGTGGAGACGATCTCGGAGAACAGACCCGGGAGGCACTGCGCCGAATCGAGGCAGCACTCACCGAGGCCGGCGCGAGCACGACCGATGTCATCCGCACCCGCATGTACCTCACCGACATGAGCCGGTGGGAAGAGGCCGGCATCGCTCACGGCGAGGTCTTCGGCGAAATCCGTCCCGCCACCACGATCCTGGAGGTCAGCGCGTTGATCGCCCCCGGCCTGCTCATCGAGATCGAGGCCGACGCCGTCATCCGCGACTGACCCACTCGGAGGCGGCCCCTCACCCAGCGCTCACGCCGCACGCAACAGCGTGATCAGCACCGTCTCGACTTCCGACCGGGCGGCACCATAGCGGGTCCGAGGACGAGGAGGTGGGGCCGCCCGGGGCTTCGCACCAGGCGGCCCCCGATGCTTTCGAGGAACACCGGCTTCCCCAAGGAAGTAACACCGAGGGCCGAGCACGGGCCACCATCAGCGAGCTCGGGTTTCGGGCAGTGCAGATCCCGTATCTCCCGAACGCGACGACTGGTGTGTGAGGTAGTCGCAAGGTGCGGTCTTCCGTCGCCGTGGCACGTGGGTCAGCTCAGGCCCATCCACTGCCGTTGCATTCGATCAGCGCGTACCGCGCCATTCGTCCAGAAATGGGCACGTACCAACCCGGCCGCATCACCGCTCGCGAAATGAGCGCGCATCTGTGGTGGCCCGAGGATCACGCATGGTGCGTGGCGATCGCCATCGACCTCATGACGACCTGCCTCTGTGCGTCAGCGGACTGCGTCGAGGCCGTCTCTCCGCCCCTGAACTTGAAGCACTCCCCGCCAACTCCCGATCAGAAGACAACGTGGGACAGCGACACCGTCAGCCCGGTGCCCGGAAGCCCATCATCGGGAGTCTGACCTCTGTCGTGGTCACACCGGTCCACCCGCATGTGGATCGACGACTGTCTGGGCGCGTCGTCGACAGACACCGGTGAGGAATGTGCAGTCGGTGTGCGGACTTTCGGTCGCCACGCAATGAGGTGTCAGCACGATGGATCCCGGCCCCGGTGCACCGGGTGACCGTTGTCGGTTCTGCGTCAACCCACCCGGTTGCGGCCCAGCATCCAGGTGTTGACAGTTTCGCCATCGCCGCCTCGGGTTCGGGGGAATCGCTCGGCGCCGTCCCGTTGGTCACCTCGTCGACACCGCCAATCATCGGCGGTGTCGGCCCCCGACCACCCCCGGACGAGTCGTTTCCGCCGAGTCGACCAGCACGGCGATCGCCGAGACTCGCCGTATCGAACGGCGTCGGTGAACTGCAACGCGTGGCGCATCGTGGCCGGATGCTGAATCTCGTCGTACCACGCGCCTAGGTATGACTAGGTGAATGTCGGTGTTCTCCGATCGTCTCGCCGACGACTCTGGAGAGAGAACCCGCCGCGCCGGCGGTGATGCGTGGCCGCCCATGCCGCCTGGACCGCGTACGCAGCGAAAGGACTCTCCATGCCCACTGACACCGCTGCCGCAGACGGACGGGACCCTTCGGACAACGCGCGGGCACCGCAACTGTCCGCCGCGGCAACACTCCTGGCCGAGCACTATGGCTGCAGCCGGGATGCCGCCTTTGATGCTCTCCTCGACATTGCCCGCCGCAACCACGCCAGCGTGGCCAACGCGGCCGAGCACGTCCTGTCCAGGCCATCGGCCGTTGACGGCCGGAGAGAGCAGCAGGAACCTCGCATTGCGGTCCCTCCGCAACGTGCGGCGCCCACGACGCCGGCGGTGTTCGAATGAACACGATGCCGCATCCTCCGCCCCTCGACGATTCCCCCACGCGCAGGGACAACGTCACACGCGATTCCGGTGACTGGCAGGCACGTGCCGCGTGCCGTGGTAACGATCTGGCAGTGTTCTTCTCACCCGACGCTGAACGCGGCCACGCCCGCAACCGGCGCGAAGCACAGGCCCGGCAGATTTGCCTGCCCTGCCCCGTGCTCGAACAGTGCCGCGATCACGCACTCGCGGTGGGTGAACCCTATGGTGTGTGGGGTGGCATGACGGAAACGGACCGACGAAGGCACACCAAGCGACTCCACCGCGGTGAGCGCCGACCACTCGGCTCCCAGCACCCCACCCGTGACCGACCGTCCCGCGAATACGACGCTCGGCATTGACTCTTCGGCCGTAGACCGTTCGGAGACCTGTGGGACGTCGCGGACGGCGATCTGCTATCCGTCTCCGGCGCGGACTACTCGACCTCCGGGTCGTTCGGACCCCACCGATTCCTGCTCGTCGATCCGGACACCGCCGGCACGCTGTACGTGACCGCCTACGCCGACGGCGCCGTGTATGCCGTCACCGGCGCACCGGGCGGTGCACCCGCCGCTGTGCTCACCTGACCGGCTACTGCCGAGGGGCCAGTGCGTCCATCCTCGATCTCCTCCGTCTGTTCTGGTACCCATCCCCACGGATCGAGGAGTCACCATGACCAACCCCAATGAGTTCGAAAACCCGTCGACGGATCGGACGGACGCAACCCCTCAGGCTGCGGCGCCCACGTGTTGCAGCACCGAACGACAAGCCACCTGCTGCGATCACAGTGAGAAGTCGACGTGCTGCGGTCCGGCGGCGACGGCGGGCGGCGGATGCGGCTGCCAGTAGCCGTTAGTTCGGCAACAACGGCGGTGCGATCGCTGTCAGCAGAGCCGATGCTCCGGTCTACCGGCCATCCGTGGGTGTGGCTCCGCAGGCGCAGGATCCGCTGCGAGGCTGGTAGTCGTGCACGTGACCGGTCCGGTCCTGGCTGATCTGACAGCAGGCGTGCAATTGGGACTGGAGGGCAGCGCGGCCGCGTTGGACCCGGGATTTCATCCCGGACACCGAGATCCCGGCCTCCCCGGCGGCCGCGGCGTGGGTTCGGGCGTCGAGGTCGACCATCTTCACCGCCGCGGCCTGCTCGGCGGGCAGCCTCGAGAGCATCGGTACCAGGCAGGAGGCGAGTTCCTTCTCCGCCGTCTCGTCGGCGTCCGGTTCGCCGTCGAGGGGGTTGTCGGGGACGGTATCGACCGCCAGCTCGCGGCGATGGGGCGCGGACCGGTAGTAGTCGGTGATCGCGTTGCGGGTGATCGCATACATCCAGCCGAGGAGGCGGTCCTGCTCGCGCAGGTTGTCCAGGCTCTTGGCCATCCGCAGGAACACGATCGACAGAATGTCGTCGGCGTCCTCGGGACGCGAGACCCGGCGGGCGATGAAGGCCCGCAAGTCGCTCGAGAAGCGGCGCCAGAGCTGGTCGAGATCCGCTGGTGTCGTCGCGGTGGTGGCCGTGTCCTCGTTCATGATCTGTGGTTCCTCTCCGTCTTACAGGATCCTCGCCCCGAGGCGCGGTGGCGACCCCTCGGGTCAGGGTCCTTCCAGAGGTTCGGACGACAGTGACCGCGATCGGACGCAGTGCGTCCGAATCCGAAGTTCCTCGTCTGTATGGGTGTCGATGTCGATTCCGGGTTCTCCGGTTCGACGTACCAGTAGAAGCGCGGTGAGGAGGTGAGAGCGATGCTGACCACACATCTGTTGTCGGGTCTGACCAGCGAAGAGGTCGATCTGATCGTGGCGGAGGAACTGCATCTGCTCGACGCCGCCGCATGAGCGCCGTCGACGCCCGCACCGGGCGCATCCGCTGACCACAGCGCTCTCCCAGCCTCTACCCCACTCCACCGGGGTAGGGGCCAGAAGAGTGCCCGGCTCCGGACCAGGAGGGCACACACCAAACC
>NZ_JAAOQS010000018.1:0-105719 GCF_011603105.1 Rhodococcus sp. A14
GTGTATAAGAGACAGGTCTTCTACTGCGTCGCCAACATGCCCGGCGCCGTCCCCCGCACCTCCACCTACGCCCTCACCAACGCCACCCTCCCCTACGTCGCCGCCCTCGCCGACAAGGGCTGGAAGGAGGCCACCGCGACCGTCCCCGGACTCGCCGAGGGACTGTCCACCCACGACGGACAACTGCTCTCCGAAGAGGTGGCCGCCGCCCACGGCTACACCGCTCACACGCCGGCCGCCTAGCCCTCCGCCGGGGTGTGCGGACGCACCGCACCCCTGTACGGCCACAACATCATCGGCCGCTCGCGACGACACCACCGGAATCGATCTGGGCGATGACCCGCGCCGCCTCGGGCCGCCCCCTCGATGTCGACGTCGATGCCGGGGTCCGGTCGCGGCCGCGATCACCGAAGGAGTGCACATGACAATTCCCGACCACCAGCACCTGACGAACACGAGTACGCACCCGAGTCAACTCGCGACTCCCGAGCCGGAGGGCTACGCCCGAGGGTTGAGTTCGCGGACGATTCAAATGATCGCGATCGGCGGGGCGATCGGCACCGGCCTGTTCTACGGATCGGGCGGCGCGATCGCACAGGCGGGTCCCGCGTTGATCCTGTCCTACCTCGCCGCGGGCCTGGCGATTTTCGTGGTCATGCGGGCACTGGGCGAGTTGCTGACCTACCGACCGGTCTCCGGCAGTTTCGCCGAGTACGCCCACGAGTTCCTCGGCCGGTTCGCCGGGTTCGCCACCGGCTGGACCTATTGGGCGGTGTGGGTGAGCACCTGCATGGCCGAGATCACCGTCGCCGGCAAGTACATCGAGTACTGGTTCGACATCCAGCCGTGGATCACCGCCCTGGTCGTGCTGACCGTGCTGTTCGGTGCGAACTTGATCTCGGTGCGGCTGTTCGGGGAGGCCGAGTTCTGGTTCTCCGCAATCAAGATCACCGCGATCGTCGGCATGATCCTGATCGGGATCGGGGTGCTGACCATCGGATTCGGTCACGCCGCCCACCCGTCCGTGACCAACCTGTGGGCCGACGGCGGGGTCTTCCCGCACGGTTTCGGCCAGTCCCTGATGACCCTGCAGATCGTGCTGTTCGCCTACGTCGGCGTCGAACTCGTCGGGGTGACCGCCGGGGAGGCGCGTGACCCCAAGAAGACGCTGCGCAAGGCAATCAACACCCTTCCGGTCCGCATCGGCCTGTTCTACATCGGTGCGCTGCTGGTGATCATGTCCGTCGCCAGTTGGCGCAACTTCCAGTCAGGGAAGAGCCCGTTCGTCGAAGTCTTCGAGCAGATCGGAATCCCGGCAGCGGCGGGCATCATCAATTTCGTGCTGCTCACTGCCGCACTGTCCTCGTGCAACTCGGGGATCTACTCCACCGGCCGGATGCTGCGCAGCCTGTCGCTGCGCGGGGAGGCACCCGCCAGGGTCGGCACCCTCAGCTCCCGCGCGGTGCCGTTCACCGGAATCAGCCTCTCCGCGGGTGTCATGGTCCTCGGCGTCGTCGTCAACGCCGTCCCCCCCGACAAGGCCTTCACCTACATCACCTCGGTGTCCACCGTCGGCATCATCTTCGTCTGGGCCGTCATCCTGGTCTGCCACATGATCTACCGGTCCCGCGTCACCGACGGCACCCTGCCGGCCAGCGACTACCGCCTACCCGGCGCACCGGTCACCACCCCCCTCGCCCTCGGGTTCCTCGGCCTGGTCGTGGTCCTGCTGTTCTTCACCGACAGCGGACGCACCGCGCTGGCGGTCGGCGCCGTCTGGGCGGGGTTGGTCTGCGTCGGCTACGCCGCCCTGACTCGACTGGCACCAGCAGGACGCGGCGGCTCCAGCAGCCAGCATGCCGCCGAACAGGGCACCCGATCCGGGGGCACGCAATGATCCCGGCCCGGCAGGCGGTATCCGGCGTGCCCGCCCCGTAGTCGGAAGCCGTCATCGACCTCGACGCGATCGCCCACAACATCCGGATCCTGCGCGAACACGCCGGTAACGCCGGTCTGATGGCCGTCGTCAAGGCCGACGGATACAACCACGGCGGCGCAGCCGTCGCCGCGGCGGCGCTGGCCGCCGGAGCCCGCGAGATCGGTGTCACCACCATTGCGGAGGCGCTGCAGCTGCGCCGGGCCGGCATTGCGGCGCCAATCCTGTGCTGGCTGAACACCCCCGAGGTCGACTACCGAAGCGCCGTCGAGGCGAACATCGAGATCGGGGTCCCCTCCACCACGCATCTGCTCGCCATCGCCGCGGCCGCCTCCGCGATAGGGAAACCCGCGACGATCGCGATCAAGGTAGACACCGGACTCAACCGCAACGGCGCCTCACCCGAGGAATACCCCTTGCTGCTCGACGAACTCATCCGGCTCACCCGCGAGGGCACGGTCCGGCTGCGCACGATCTTCTCCCATCTCGCCCACGCCGATGAGCCGGGCAACCCGGTCCTCGACAGCCAACGCCAGCGATTCCTCGACGCGATTGCGACGGCGCAGGCGCGCGGACTCGAACCGGAAGTCGTGCACCTGGCGAACTCGGCGGCCACCCTCACCCGACCAGACCTGCATTTCGATCTGGTCCGACCGGGAATCGCCGTCTACGGGCTGACACCGATCCCCGAACTGGGGACCTTCGGGCTGATCCCGGCGATGACGGTCCGGACGCGGGTCGCGTTGGTCAAGGAGGTCGCGGCCGGCGAGGGAGTGTCCTACGGGCACGGCTGGATCGCCCCGCGCGACACCGTCGTTGCCCTGCTGCCCGCCGGCTACGCCGACGGAATCCCGCGCGCTCTCGGCGGGAAGTTCGACGTGCTGCTCGGTGGCGTCCGACGGCCGGGAATCGGCCGGGTGTGCATGGACCAGGTGGTCGTGGACCTCGGCCCGGACGGCGGCGGCGTCCGGGAAGGCGACCACGCCGTGTTCTTCGGCAACGGCCGACGCGGCGAACCCGTCGCACAGGACTGGGCCGACCCACTCGGCACCATTCACTACGAGGTGGTCACCGGACTGCGAGGGCGGATCATGAAGCGATACATCGGCGGTGGCTGAGGCCGGCCACCAGTTGCTGGTTCGGCAGTGTGATCAGGCGTCCAGGTTCACGAGGGCGCTGGACTACCTCTCGGAAGGCCTCGGGGGTGAGGGCGCCGATCGGTGAGCCTGGCTTCCGTGCTGGCGCGGACGCGTTCGATGACGGTCAGCTCGGGCAGGACCACCGGATGCCGAAGTTCCTGGGTTCCTCGACGGCGACGAGAAAGTGCAGGTAGGGGCGGACGTGGTCGGATCCGGTGCCGATGGTGGTGTTCACAGGTTGCCTTTCCGGGTGGCTTGGCGTGGTCGGAGGGGACGCAGGACGTCATGCCGGACAATGAGATTCAAGTATTCTCCGCGGCCCCAAGGCCGCCTGGAGATCCTCCGTCCCGCCCGTCGTTTCCGACCGAGCGCCCTGTGCGCGCGGTTCGTCGGAATTGTGACCGCATCCCGGGGGATGATCACCTCATGGAACGTGCGGAGGCCGGAAGCCACGGGACGCTGATGACGTTCGACCAGTTCGCGGATATCTTCCGGGACGTCGCCAGCCTCGGCGTCGTCAGAGACGATTTTCACCGGTTCGACGACGTCGTCACCGCGAAACTCTACGACCTGATCCTCGTCGCACAGGAGAGCGCGGCAGCCCAGCACCGGCACGTCGTCGAACCCACCGACCTGCCGATCACCCGAGGGTTACAGGAGAACATCGGATTGTTCCGCGAGCTCGGCCCCGGCCTCCGGGTAGACCCGATCGTCAAGCGACTGTCCGACTACCCGCCCCTCGACGGCATCCTCGCAACCGAAACTCGATCGGGGCTCCCCGACATCACCGGCGGACTCAGCGTCGCCCTCGCGCGCACCTTCCGCACCGTCTACCCCGAGTTGAGAACCGTGCGGGCGCGAACCACGCACTGGTCGGTGATCAGTACCCTCGTCGACCTCTATCTCTGACCTCCCAACCACGGCAGGCCACTGTCTCTTCATGCATTCGGAACACACCCCGGGGTGCAGAAATCCACCCCTGGAGGGATGGCCGCCCACCCCTTCAGGGGGCGTTGCCGGCCCCCAGTTCCGGCGAAGACTGGTGTTCGCCCACAAGGGACGCGGAAATTCACACACCACACTCAGGAGCAACGCAATGAACTCGACGAAGACACGCATCGCCGCAGTAGCCGCAACGGGCGCCGCCCTCGGACTGGGAATGTTCATGGCCCAGAGCGCGACTGCCGTCGCCGCACCCGCGCAGTCGACGTTCCCGCAAGTCGTCTCCCCCGAGTCCGGACTCTCTCCCTACAAGGTCGACGTCAGGGACCGTATCGGCTGCGCAAACGCATGGCCCATGGTCGCCTGCGACGCCCCCGACGAGGACGTGCCCCCGCAGGTGACCCTCGTCGAACCCGGCACCACCCTGGTCGAGCCCGGCGGCACATCCCTCTACGGACCCGCCGCCGCTTCCGTGAACTCCCAGCAGGCCGCCACCATCCACCAGGTCAACTACCCTCTCGAGCCCGACGACGGAGTGATCTCCCACTCGCTCGATCCGGACATGCCCTGGATGTGACATACGTTCGTGGCTGATTCACTCAGGATCTCCAGCAGAGTCTCACGGCCGCCGGTGCCATTGGCCCCGGCGGCCGAGACGTGTGCGATGACGTGTGCCTTCCGCATCTCGGAGTATTTAGAGAGACGAACCATCGATGACATCCGAATCCATGAGGTGGAGGATGAAACAGACCGGTCTCGCTCTGATCGTGGAACGGGTCTCGTTGTGACGGGTCGTTTCAAGCGAATCGACTTCTCCGCAGTTCCCGAGTGAACGTGAGGCGGCCGAGATGACGGCAGAAAACGTGATGGGCGCACAGAGCGCCGATCAAGAATGTGAAGACTGCGGCTACAAACCGGAACTGAAGCGAACTCTGGGCTCCTTTCAGGTGTTCGCTGTCTCGTTCGCGTTCATCTCGGTGGCGGTCGGGATCTTCGGCACCTACGACGACGTGCTTCGAGACGCGGGGCCGGTGGGGATCTGGCTCTGGGTCATCGTGGCGTTGGGGCAGACCCTCGTTGCGCTGGTGATCGCCCAGTTCGCTGCCCGAATCCCACTCAGCGGCTCCTCCTACCAATGGGCCTCACGGCTGGCCAACCCGAAAGTCGGCTGGTTGTTCGGTTGGCTGACCTTCTGTTACCTGGCGCTCGGCGTGGTGACGGTCGACAATGCGATGGCAAGCAGCGCCCTCATGCCACTGTTCGGCATGCAGCCCGACGAGGGCACGGCGCGCATGATCACGCTCGTCGTGGTCCTTGTTCAGGCGGTGCTCGTCGTGTTCTCCACGCGCCTCGTCGGCTTGATCACGTCGGGCGCGGTGGGGCTCGAACTGGTGATCGTGGTGGTGCTGGCGATCGGGCTCTTCGTCGCTGTCGCAATCTCGGGCGAGGGCTCGGTCGGCAACCTCACCTCGCGCGGTATCACCGAGGGCGCCCCCAACTATTTCGCTGTCGGCGGCGGGTTGATGGCTGCGATGATCATGGGGCTCGCCACACTCGTCGGCTTCGACTCCGCGGCGAATATGGCTGAGGAGGCCAAGGATCCGTTTCGCAGCGTCCCGCGCGCGATCGTGGGATCGGTCGTGGCGGCGGCGGTGCTGGGACTGGTGTTCCTGATCGCGCTCACGATCGCGATCAAAGATATCCCCCGGGTGAGCGACAGCGACACGCCGGTGGCGGCGATCCTGCGCGATCAGCTGGGTCCGGTGATGGAGAGGTCGCTGCTGGTCGCGATCGCGTTCGCATTCTTCGGCGCCGGGATGGTGACCCTGGCCACCTGCTCGCGGATGGTGTTCGCGATGTCGCGCGACGCACGTTTCCCTGCTCACCGGCTGATGCGCCGAGTCAATCCGCGCACGCAGACACCCATTCCGGCGACCATCCTGATCGTCGTCGTGGGGGTCGTCCTCATGGCCGTGCTGCCGGGTGGCGCCCTGCTGGAGTTGCTCACGGTAGGGACGGTCATCTCGGCAGTTCTCTACGGCGCGATAATCGTCCTCTATCTGGCGGTGCGGAGACGACTGGATCGGAAGGCGGGTGCGTTCGATCTCGGGCGCTTCGAGTTGCCGGTCGCGATCAGCGCGCTGGTGTGGTCGGCTGTCGTGTTGTTCGTGATCGTCTCGCCCTCGACTGCTGTGACCTCGATCCTCATTGCGGTCGGCTTGCTCGTCGCAGGCGGGTTGTACTTCGGCTACCTGTTGATATTCAAACGCGAGGTACTGGACACCGAGCCAGGAGACGCCGATGTCTTCTCACACTGACCGAGAGGTCAAGCCCCTGACTGCCGCGACCACCATGCTCACCGGTGACGTGGTGCGTGCGGGCGACTCCGGTTACGAGGCGGCGCGGGTCGGCTGGAACCGCCTGTATTCCCGCTACCCCGAAGCCATCGTGTTCTGCTGCGACACACAGGACGTGGTCCACGCGGTCCGCTGGGCACGCACGGAGGGCATCGCCCTGCGTGCCCGCAGCGGTCGCCACAGCCTCGAGGGCTGGTCGTCGATCGACGGCGGGCTGGTCGTGGACGTCAGTCGGATGAAGAGCATCGTGATCGACGAAACGGCGCGCACTGCGACGGTCGGGACGGGGCTGACGCAGAAGGAGACGGTCGCGGCGCTCGGGCAACGCGGCTTCGTCGTTCCGACCGGCTCGGAGGGCGGCGTCGGTCTCGGTGGGGTGATTCTCGGGGGTGGCTTCGGCCTACTGACCCGAAGCATGGGTTTGGCCTGCGACAACCTACTCGCAGCGGAGGTCGTGGTAGCCGACGGCTCACGCTCGGCGAAGGTCGTGGAGGCGACCGAGCACAGTAACTCCGACCTGCTGTGGGCGTGCCGTGGTGGAGGCGGCGGCAACTTCGGCATTGCGACGTCCTACACGTTGAGGCTGCACGAGCTCTCGAACGTCACATTCCTGGTCGCGAGGTGGACCGGTCACGGCGAGCTGGGCGCCCTACTTCGCGCGTGGCAGCGCGACGCGCCGGTCGCCGACGAGCGGCTGACCAGCGCGCTCGAGGTGGATTCGACCGCGGTCGAGCTGTCTGCGCTGCTGTACGGCGGTTCATGGCGAGAACTCGAGGACCAACTGCGCCCGCTGCTGACGATCGGCGACCCCGACGTGACTGTGACGGAGGACGCCTGGCCGACCGTGTACGGCGACGTCGACAGGGGCCCGGATGACGTCGCCCTCTGGAAGTTCTACTCGCATTTCGTCACCCAGCCGTTCCCCGACGAGGCGATCGATCTGATCGTCCACTACATGGGCAACACGCCCAGCCCGCCGAGCAACTTCTTCTGCACGAGCTTCGGCGGGGCCGTCCGGCATGCGCCGCCCGGCGGAACCGCGTTCCCTCACCGCGACGCACTGTTCTACTGCGAGCCGGGTGCCGCCTGGAACGACCCCGCCCTGAACTCGACGGCACTGGGCTGGGCGGCCGACTTCTGGCGCGCGTTGCGCCCCTACGGTGACGGCGCCTACGTCAACGTGCCCAACGCCGCCGCGGCGGACTGGGAACGTGAGTACTACGGCGCCCACCGCGAGCGGCTGCGCGAGGTGAAGGCCAACTACGACCCGGAGAACGTGTTCAACTTCGAGCAGAGCGTCCCCCTGTCACCGGCTGACCCGTCCCGCGTCCTACGCTGGGGCGATGGCGGTCAACCGGAGTCGCAGGGCCAGGGGCGCCCGTAAGCGCAAGC
Source organism: Rhodococcus sp. A14 (assembly GCF_011603105.1). Lineage (NCBI taxonomy): Bacteria > Bacillati > Actinomycetota > Actinomycetes > Mycobacteriales > Nocardiaceae > Rhodococcus > Rhodococcus sp. A14. The sequence goes on from NZ_JAAOQS010000018.1 coordinate 7,767, forward strand.
GTCGGATGGAGAGTGTCGAGCACGATCTCACCGCCGAGCAGTGGAGTGCACTCACCGAGGCGTGGGGCGGCTGCGCGTACTGCGGCGCGACCGACAAGCCGCTGCAACGCGACTGCGTGCAGGCACTGTCCCGCGGCGGGCGTTACACCCTCGACAACATCGCCCCGGCCTGCGGCTCGTGCAACGCCAGTAAATGCAACGACGAAGTCACCGGCTGGCTGCGGCGCAAGCGGCTTGACGAGCGCGCCTTCCTGTTGCGTCACATCGAAATCAAGACAGCACTCGCGCTGCGGTTCCCCACGCAACCGGGCACCGAACTCGAGGCGCCGGAAATCACCGGCCCGTAATCGCAGACCCGTGTGACGACCGCGTCTACTACTTGGTGCCGAAGAGTCGGTCGCCGGCGTCCCCGATGCCGGGCAGAATGTACCCGTGCTCGTCGAGTTGGCGGTCGACGGCGGCGGTGTAGATCGGGACGTCGGGGTGCGCCTTGTGCAGGGCGGCAACGCCTTCGGGGCAGGTCAGCAGGCAGACGAACTTGATGGATTTGGGACCGCATTCCTTCAGCCGCTCCACCGCCGCGACGGCGGAGTTGCCGGTGGCCAGCATCGGGTCGATCACCACCACGTCGCGCTCCAGCAGATCGCCGGGCATCTTGAAGTAGTACTCCACGGCTCCGAGGGTTTTGGGATCGCGGTAGAGACCGATATGGCCGACGCGCGCACCCGGCACAATTGTCAGCATGCCGTCGAGGATGCCGGTACCCGCGCGCAGGATGGAGACGAAGACCAGTTTCTTGCCGTCGATGACCTTGCCTGTCGTGAATTCCAGCGGTGTCTCGACGTCAATCTCCTGCATCGGGATGTCGCGGAGGACCTCGTACGTCATCAACGCGGAGATCTCGTTTGCCAATCGTCGAAAGCTGTTGGTGGAAGCATCCTTACGGCGCATCATCGTGAGCTTGTGCTGCACCAGCGGGTGGTCGATCACGTGTACCGTGCCCATGTATTCGTCCTCGTTTCGTTCTAGAAGACCGTGCCGTCGCTCACGACGTTCAGCGGCGGCAGCCCACCACGCGAGCGCTGTGCCAGCGCACGGCCCGCCGCCCAGGTGCCGCCCTCCAGGACGCAGGCCAACGGCATCGCTCGGGAATCCACGCCCAGACGTGCGCGCACCAGCGGGGCCAGCTCGTCCAGGAGCGCTACCGTCAACGCGCGCCACTCGACCACCAATTCGTCTCCCGCCGTCCAACTTTGCGCAGCCCACGCCGGATCGTGCAGGCGGAGCACGCCGGTGTCGAGAAGCAGACCGCCGTTCCGGTACTCGGGCAGGCCGGTCAGCTCGTCCAACCCGACCACCTCGACACCGGCCCACTGGAAGGGCTCGAGCAACGAATAGCTCAGCCACTGCGACAGTTTGTGAAACGGCATCCAGCCCTGGGTCAGGCCCGGACCGGCCACCGCGGCGTGGCGCCAGCAGTCGCCCAACGGCTCCGCGCCGATGGCGTTGCCCGCCGGCCAGATGCCCGACAGCGACGTCAGGAGCTGCGACAGGATGTCGTGGGCGGCGACCGTCGCCGGGGCCGCACCCTGCTGGGCGACCAGAAGGTCGAAGAGGCCACCCGGCCGACCCTGCGGACCGAACACCTCGGGCTGTGCGGAGAGCGCCTCGCCCAGCCGTCGCAGCAGCAGCACGCGACCGTCGAGGCCTACCAGCGGATTGGACGGGCCGGCCTGGAACACCTCGGCCAACCGGTCCGTGTCCAGACCACGCAGTCCTGCCGCATCGACCTGCAGCGGGTGCGCCGCGTCGCTCGAGAACAGGCCGCCCAGGAACGCGTGCCAGCTCGCGACGCCCAGCCCCTCGGAACGGGCGAAGCGCTGCCCGCCGGCAACCTCGTGGTAGTGCCAGTCGGGTCCGGCTCCTGCATCGAGCAGCACGCTGACCACGGCCAGGTCGATCATGGCGCGGGCGCGGCCCGGTGCATCCAGCGCGGTCAGCCGTGCATCCAGCTCGGCTTTACGGTCGACGCCGCCGGCTTCGAAATGGCGCCAGCGGCTGTGGTACGGGATCTTCAGGTCTGGATAGCGGGCACGCGTGACGTCGGCGACCTCGGCAGCGGCCGTCTGCAACGCGTAGTCGTCGACGTCGAACCAGAGTGAATCGCCCTCGCGGGCACGGGACAGCAGCTGTCGCGCGCGCTCCCGCACGGCCGACGTGGTACGCAGAGCCGCGACCGCGCCCTCGGCCCGCCCGGTGTCCAGGGCAGGACCGACGCCGATCACGCTCATCCGTCCAGCTCCCGGCCCTTGACCTTCGCCAATTCGTCAGCGTCCGGCACCGCGCCCGGGGTGAAGTAACCGGCGGCCATCTTGGCGTCGATCTCCACTCGCGCGTCGGCCGGGATCAGACCCGCGGGGAGGTCCACCCGCTCCACGACCTCGATACCCGAGCCGGTGATGGCGTCGTACTTCATGTTGCTCATCGACACCAGGCGGTGGATCTTTCTGACGCCCAGCCAGTGCAGCACATCGGGCATCATTTCCTGGAAGCGCATGTCCTGCACGCCGGCCACGCATTCGGTGCGGGCGAAGTACTGATCGGCCGTGTCGCCGCCCACTTGGCGCTTGCGCGCGTTGTAGACCAGGAACTTTGTCACCTCGCCAAGCGCACGGCCCTCCTTGCGGGAGTACGCCACCAAGCCCACGCCACCGCGCTGCGCACCCTGGATGCACTCCTCGATCGCGTGCGTGAGGTACGGGCGGCAGGTACAGATGTCGGAGCCGAAGACGTCCGAGCCGTTGCACTCGTCGTGTACGCGTGCGGTGAGTTCCACGCCAGGATCGGCAAGATCACGAGCGTCGCCGAAGATGTACACGGTCTGACCCCCGATCGGGGGCAGGAACACCTCGAGGTCCGAGCGCGTCACGAGTTCGGGATACATGCCGCCGGTCTCCTCGAACAGCACGCGGCGCAGATCCGTCTCGCTGCAGTGAAAGCGCTCCGCCACACCCGGCAGGTGCCAGACGGGCTCGATGGCCGCCTTGGTGACCAGCGCAGCACCGCTGGGCAGCAGGAAGCGGCCGTCCGGGTGCAGGCGACCCTTCTGGATGGCCTTCATGACCTCCGGCAGGATCACGTGCGCCTTGGTGACTGCGATGCTGGGGCGGATGTCGTGACCGGCCGCCAACTCGGCGGCGAAGACCTCGGCCACCGTGGCACCCCACGGGTCCAGGCTCACGATCTTGCCGGGCTCGCTCCACTGCGGGTACGGGCCGATGATGTTCGTGGGCGCGGTGTTGGTGAGGTCGGCCTTGTGATGGCGCGACAGCGCGCCCGACGCCACCGCCAGTGCCCGGTAGATGCTGTACGAGCCGCTGTGCGTTCCGATCACGTTGCGGTGGGCGCGGTTGGTGGTGGTGCCGACCACCGGTCCGCGCTCGGACGCCGTGGGTGCTCCCCAGTGGATCGGCAGGGCCCCGACACCGCCGCTGTGTGAGGTCAATCGGATGTGGCCGCCGGCAGAGTCGGGCGTGGCGGCGACGGATTCAGCGGACATGGCGTTCCTCCGTTAAGGAAGGCCCGGCGGCACGGCATGCCGCCGGAACGTGTCTCCGGCGCCGGATGCTGCCGACCACCGGAAACCGAAGCATAACCACTCTGTCGCCACAATGTCGTGTGGTGAAGACGGGGACCTGTCCAGGCGATACGGCAGCATGAGCGAACCGAATCGCGAGGCCCATCCTTCGCAGGTCACCGGCGTCATTCGCGCGTTCTGAACTGCCAGGGCCCGACCTCAGGCGGACCGGCCCGCCGTCGTCGCCCAGTACCACCAGCTAGCCGATCCCATCGCGCGCGCGACGGGATGGCGCCGACGAGCGGAAAGCCTCGAGGACCTGGGATAGTGTCGCCGAGGTGACGAAGAATCGAGCGCGAACCGTCGACCTGCGAACCCAGATCGAGGCGGACGACGTCTTCGCGCGTGGCGACGCGTTGCAGGCCACCGTGCCGTCGAGTGCGCACGGGAGCGCCGCGGTCGGCGCTGGACGGCCGGATGTGCTCGATTTCGTCGAGGCCAGTAACCAGGGGAGGCTGGCGAATCTGATTCCGCTGCGAATCGGTCGAATGATCGCCTCCCCGTTCGCGTTCTTCCGCGGCGCAGCCGGCCTGATGGCGGCCGACCTCGCCACCTCTCCGGTCACCGGATTGACAGCGCAGTTGTGCGGTGACGCCCATGCGGCCAACTTCGGCCTGTACGGGACACCGGACGGTCAGATCGTTATGGACATCAACGATTTCGACGAGACCCTCCCCGGCCCGTGGGAGTGGGATCTCAAACGCCTCGCCGCGAGTCTGGTCCTCGCCGGACGTGAAGGCGGTGTGTCCGAGAACGGTTGCATCGAGGCCGCCGAAGATGCCGTCAAATCGTATCGGCGCACCATCCGCGATCTCGCCGAACTGCCATTCCTTCAGTCCTGGAATGCGCTGCCGGACAAGTCGGTGCTCGAGCGGGCCAAGGCCGACGCCCTGCTCGACGACTTCGACAAGGCCGCGCAGAAAGCGCGACGCAATACCAGCGAGAAGGTGGCGGCGAAGTGGACCGCCCACCTCGAAGATCACGAGACCGGGATCCGCCGGCGACGGTTCATCGACGACCCGCCGGTCCTCACCCACGTCGACCGCGCAACCGCCGATGCCGTGACCGATGGTCTGGAACTCTATGTCGAGTCACTGCGCGAGTCCCGCAGGAACCTGATCGCCCGATTCGCCGTGTCCGACGTCGCGTTCCGGATCGTCGGAACCGGCAGCGTCGGTCTGCGCAGCTATATCGCCCTGCTGCACGGTAATCGGGACGAGGTGCTCGTACTTCAACTGAAACAGGCCCGGCCGTCCGCACTGTCGGCGTTCCTACCGGTCGACGAGCCGAAACACGAGGGCAAGCGGATAGTGCACGGCGCTCGGCTGGTGCAAGCGGAATCGGACATCCTGCTGGGCTGGACGACGATCGACGGCCTCCCCTACATCGTGCGGCAGTTCCGAAATCTCAAAGGGGACATCGATCCCACCGGTCTCGAGCAAGACCATCTCGACGACTACGGCCGGCTCGCCGGCGCCCTGCTCGCGCGTGCACACACCCGCTCGCTCGATCCGCGGGTGCTCGCCGGTTACTTCGCCAGCGACACGGAACTGGACGAGGTGATCGGGCGATATGCCGTCAGCTACGCCGATCAGACCGAAGCCGACCACGCAACACTGGTCGCCGCGGTGAAATCGGGGCGAATCGCTGCCGAGCCGGCCTGATTCGGCACGCAAGCACCACGAGCAGCTGGTGGCGAAACCGAGAGAGGCCGCCACTCCCCAAGATACGAGGCGCAGGTGCACCTCGTATCCACCCGAGCCGAAACGCCTCGGATTCGTGAGTGTGAGTGGCGACCTCTTTCGTCGCAACGAGAACGTACCTCGCACCTCTGACATGAATTCCAATGGTGGCCGGCCGCGGCGAGAAAGGAGGGACAAGCAGTTGGTCAACTCCCCTACGGCACGTTGAAGATGCCTCTTGCTCCCACGTACTCGACCAGGTTCCCCATGGCGGAGGCGGTAACAACCCCGGTACCGGTGTGGGCAAACCCAGGCTTGTCCTTGGTCACGGAAGCAACACCCGATGTTCCGTTGGACAGGTTGGTCCAGGCAACCCACAGCACGACGGATTCCATGAGTGCTGGGTCGTGAAACGTCACGACCCCCGGCGCATCAGCCGTAACCGCAAACGGGACGTCGATACAGGCGGGGAAGCAATAGCCGAAAGTCCCTGAAGCCCACACGCGGGGTATCTGAAACGGCGTCGACACCGGCGCCGCTGTGGCCGCACCAGGACACCAGACCAGTGGAGTTGCGGCGAGACCCACAGCGAGAACGGCCCTACGCAGAGACCATCGGCGACGGTTCATTCACACGAGCCTCTCGTCCGTGAAACTACAACTCGGCATCCTCTCCGACGCAAGTACTTGCCTCATCGTAGCGATCGTTCCTGGTCAGCACGCGGAAATACCGGCAAACGCGTTGGTCCGACGCGCCTGGGTTGAGACTGCCGCGTACCTGCTCGCGCAGATGCGCCGGGACGTGCCACGCCCCACTGATTGCAGTGGGACCGGACCGCAATCGGCACTGCGTTCAGGGCGGCGGCCTTGCGACGCACGCTCGATCGCCCCAGATATTCGACCCAGGAAGTGCACCGCATAATCTCCACCTGGTCGGCTCACTACTGATGCGAGTGCGAGCCCTTCGCACGTGCCGCAAGCAGGCTCTCACAGGACTCTGCGGCGGCAGAGCGCCGTCGCCGCCAGATCGTCCACCGGACGGACAGGGCAAGCACACGCGGCACGACGAAATACACCGCCGTGGGAACGACGACACCGGTGAGCGACAAAGCCCGCAACCAGGTCGGCCAGGTGGCCGTGATCGGACCCGACAAGGTCATGACGGTCATGCCCACCGTGACGAGCGGGAAGATCGACACCCAGGTGACGACCACCCGCAAGTGGACGGACGCGGCCCCCACCGGCATGAGATCCCGAGGGCGCCCGTCGGCCCGTTCCGTTCGTGGAGGCCGGCGCTTCGTGGTCGTCGGAGCGAGATATTCGACCACTGTCGATGCGAGAGCAAGAGATTCCATCCTGAGTAGCCCTTCTCGTAACTCCAACTATTCAGTTGCCGTTCGACCGTAGGGGCTGGACATGCGGATTGCAACCAGACAGTTGGAGTTGTCGTAGGATGCAGCCGTGGCGTGGGATACCGAACGAACCAAGCGACTTCTCATCGAGGCCGGAGTTGCAGAATTCAGTTCGTTCGGTCTGGCCGGTGCTCGTGTCGATCGGATCGCCGAGAAAGCAGGCGTGAACAAAGAGCGCATCTACCAGTACTTCGGCAAGAAGGAAGCGTTCTTCAGCGCGGTCCTCGAACATGAACTCGCAACCACGCTGGCCGCTGTCGAACTGTCCGGTCACGGGGTCGCCGCCATCGCCGACTACGCCGGTCGCCGATTCGACTACCAACGCGAGCACCCCACCTTCACCCGTCTGCTGTTCTGGGAGGGACTCGAACTCGAGGCACCCGTCGCGGAAGCATCGCGACAGAAGCACGCTCAGGCGATCGTCGCCAGCGCACGGGAAGCTGTCCCCGAACTTTCCGAGAGCGACGCCCAGGAACTGCTCATCACCGTGATCACGCTCGTCGACGGCTGGGTAGCTCTCCAGACCGCAGACCGGCTGTTTTCGACACCTCTTCCGCGTGGTCGCGACCGGGACGCGCGCCGACGCGATTTCATCGTGATGACGGTTGAGGCCGCCACGCGGGCCGCACTCACCCGAACCCCCGTCGGCCCGGACCCAACTCGCCGCCGGCTCGCCGCGGATGGGTGATGCGCGGGTTCCGCATTGCGGTCCACCCGAGCGGATGGAGCTGGCAAGGTCTAATCATGGCGTTCGGGTGGCGGTCGGTCACTGCGGAGTGGCCGCTGGTGATACCACCGGTCTCCGTCGCGGTACTGGGACTGACGTGGGGCCGAGACATCGGCACCGTTCTGGTGCTCGTCGTGGCGGTGGTGCTGGTCGGTGCGGTGCTGGCTGCCGTTCATCACGCCGAGGTGGTTGCGCACAGAGTCGGCGAGCCGTTCGGATCGCTGATCCTCGCTGTCGCGGTCACCGTCATCGAGGTCGGATTGATCGTGACGTTGATGATCTCGGGTGGCCCGGCGACGGCCTCGCTTGCCCGCGACACGGTATTTGCTGCGGTGATGCTCACCGTCAACGGCATCATGGGGTTGTCGCTGTTCGTCGGCTCACGAAGGTACGGGGTCGCGCTGTTCAATGCGGAAGGTACCGGCGCGGCACTGGCGACCGTGGCGTCACTGGCTACCTTGAGCCTGGTGCTGCCGACCTTCACGACGAGCCGGCCGGGCCCCGAATTCTCCTCGGCTCAATTGATATTCGCGGCAGTGGCGTCGCTGGTTCTGTACGGGATGTTCGTCATCACCCAGACCGGACCGCATCGGCACTTCTTCCTGCCCGTCATCGCCGACGAACCTGTGAGCGTCGACGACCGGAACGCCGCACCCCCGACGGGCAGGATGGCGGGCATGAGCCTCGCCCTGCTGGTGCTGGCTCTGTGCGCAGTCGTGGGATTGGCGAAGGTCGAGTCCCCAGCGATCGAGGACGCGGTCGCAGATGCCGGATTGCCGCAATCCATCGTCGGCGTCGTCATCGCACTGCTCGTACTCCTGCCGGAAACCCTCGCCGCGGTGCGGGCGGCGCAGAGAAACCGGATCCAGATCAGCTTGAATCTCGCCTTGGGATCGGCGATGGCCAGCATCGGGTTGACCATCCCCGCCATTGCCGTCGCCTCGATCTGGCTGGACGGCCCACTCCTGCTCGGTCTCGGTCCCACCCAGGTCGTGTTGCTCGCCATCACCGTGGTGGTGGGCATGCTGACGGTGGTCCCCGGCCGTGCCACCCGACTCCAAGGTGGCGTCCACCTGGTGCTGCTGGCTGCCTACGTGTTCCTTTCCGTCAACCCTTGACCATCGTCCGGCGCGTCACCGCTCGCGGAGTCATCACCAGCGAGCCTTCCCGATATGCGGTCGGGTAAGTTTCCGCGCATGAGAACCGCATCGTGGGTCAGCGCGGCGGCTGCGGTGCTGTTCGGTGCCACCACTGCCGCAGCGTGGCGGAAGGCAACCCTCGCCGATCAGGCCAGGCGCGAGGCCGAGGCTGCGCTGGACGCGGCGCTCGAGCAGGTCACCGTGTTGACCCGGATCGCCGAAGCCGCGCAGCGAGCATTCCCACAGCCGCAGGACGTCCAGTTCGAAGTCCAGCGGATCCGTGGACCCGTCGACCGGTTCCGGCTCCGCAACGTCGGAACCGGCACCGCCACCGACGTGCGGTTCATCGTCGATCCCGCCGAGGAGCAGAACCGCCGGATTCCCACGCCGCAATGGCTGCAGGAAGAACCCGTGACGTTGCTGCCGAAGGAAGGGGCCGACTTCGCCGCGAGCGCGCTGTCTCCCGTGGGCGGCTCGTGGCGAATAGTCTTTCCGGCCTTCGTCACCGTGATCTGCGACGAAGCCGGCCCTCCACGACGGGTGGACCTGCCGACCGCTGTCGTTGCCGAAGACGGCGTGATCGGCTGACTCTCCGAAACCCGCACCCGGCGAACAGCGGGGCCGTCAGCGACTTCCCTGTCCCAGACGGTTCCCGACGCGATCGAACCACTCGAGTACCGCACGTTCGTACACGATCCCGAAGTCCAGTGTGGCCAGCGCAAATCGGTTGGATCCGTGCACCGCGGCGTCACGCTCGTATTCGGCGAGCTGACTCTCGTGCGCTGCACGGTGCGAGTGCAGCATCGCGGCCAACCTCTCGGGCGGAAGGTGCGCGCCGAACGCGACGGTGAGCAGCATCGGATAACGGATGTTCTCCGGGCCGGGGTCGCGCTCGATCCACTCCGCGAACGCCCGGCGACCGTCCTCGGTGAGGGTGTACGGCTTGCGCTCGCGGGCGCCTCGCTCCCCCGCCTCGATCAACCCGGCACGCTCCATCGCGGCCAGCTCCCGGTACACCTGGCTGGTCGTGATCGACCAGAACTTGCCGATGCGTTCCTGTGCGGTCACCACCAGGTCCCATCCGGTCTTGGATCCCTCGTGCAGGAATCCGAGGAGCGATGCCGCAGTGGCGTTGAGGGGGCGTTCGGCCATGGCACGGTCCTTCGCATAGTCGGGGGTTGACATTCCACTGTGGCATATCGATCATGGTAGTAGCGACATTCCACAGTGGAATGTCATCGCTGAGGAGGGTCCGATGCAGAACGCGGACAACATCCGGATATCCGATTCCGAACGCGAGCAGGTCGTCGGTGACCTCGGGCGGCACCTCACCGCCGGGCGACTGACCATCGGCGAGTTCGACCAGCGGGTGGCACAGGTATATCGATCGACCACCCAACAGCAGGCGCATCAGGTGTTGCGTGATCTTCCGCCGGCACCCCAGGCAGTTGCCACCGCCCGGCCCGGGGCACCGACGACCCGCCCCTCGCGTCGCCGCATCCCGGGTCACCAGCGGATCGAGTGGCTCGCCTGGCTCGCCGCCGGTGGGATCAACATCGCGATCTGGGGCATCGTCTCGCTCGCAACCGGCGTCATGATCTACCCCTGGCCGATCTGGGTGATTGGCCCGTGGGGGCTGGTGCTGCTGGGCAGGACACTGCTCGGCCGCGAGGGCGGGTGCAGCAAGATCACCGATGCTCTGCACGACGAGCGGATCAGAGTCGTGGTGGGTCGCTGAACGCACGCGGAACGAAGGGCGTTGGGCCCCGGTCCGTCGGTCACCCGGCGAAGCGCGCGATCCAGAGTCGGATCGTCTCGTTGGTGGCACCGTGCGCCCGTAGCCACGCGCGCACACCACCCGGGCGGGCGTCCCAACTGGCCAGGACACCCTCGATGGCCTCGGGGACGACACCTCGGAGATCACGGTCGTTGGGATGCGCCTGACCCAGCTCGGGAGCGAAACGGGTGATTCGGGTCAGGACGGCGCCCATGTGCTCATTGGTCGCTTCGTTGTCGGCGACGATGTCGTCGGGTTCGACTCCGGCCGTACGCAACAGCAAGGCCACCGCGACGCCGGTGCGGTCCTTGCCTGCGGCGCAGTGCAGCAGCACCGGGCCCGGGGCGGTGGCTGCCACCTGCAGGACGTCCACGAGTCGCTCCCCCGGGTTGGTCAGAATCCCGAGGTAGATGTCGGCGAGCCGGGCACCCTGGTTCGGCGCTGCGACCTCGGCATCGGACAGCAGCGAGATCTGGTGCACGACAGTTTTCTGCGACCGCAGCGGATGCCCCCGTGTCGCGTATTCCCGGGGACTGCGCAGGTCGACGACGGTGCGGGCCGGCCATTCGTCGACCGCAGTCGGGCGGGCGTCGCCCGGTGCCGGCAGAGCGCTGCGGTAGAGCACCCCGGACCGGGTCCGGCGCCCCTCGGCGAGCGGAAGGCCGCCGAGGTCGCGCAGGTTGGGGAGGACATCGAGGTCCGTGACGGTCATGGAGCTTCCTTCCAAGGCGAGAGGCCGTGACCAGGCCAAACGGTCCGTGTCCCCGCCGGACGCGGGCTGCGAGGACCAGAAGATAGGTATACCCCCCGGTGATTCGGCCGATGCGCCATGTCCCCGCAGTGGGCGACGATGTGACCTGTCTCATACCCACGAACCGGGGTCGCCCGTTGGTCCGACGCCGCCACTGACGGAGGGTGCTCGCACCGATGAATGCAGAACCGATTACCTGCGGTAACTACGTCACGGCGACCTTTGCGCGTGATTTCGTCGCCGAGGGATTCGACCACGACGCTGTCGAACGCATCCACAGCGGTCTGTTCGACGAGTGGAGTCACGCCCTTGCTCAATCGGGTCTGTTCACCAACCGAACCGTCGCGGCCGCGCTGCACTCCTGGCAGGACGATCCACACTCCCTCCTCGACGCCCTGCTCGCGAACGCGGACGAGATGACCCTCAAGCGCTACGACCTCGTCTGGGAGGCACTGGAACGCGCCCACGTCGGTTCGGCCGAGCGCCTCTCCGAATACGCATGACGCGGCCGCCGGCGGCCGTGGCGCCGCGAAGTCCACCGCAGCCGTTTTCACCCCCCACTTTCACAGACACCACCGACCACACCGACGAACGAGAACAATGAGCACCAACACGTATCCCACCATCGAAACCATCCGCATCGGGCAGTCCGGTCACGAATGCCGCTACTGCGGGCACGCCGTCGCGAAGGACGGCCCAGGCTACCGGCACACCACTACCGGCCAGTACCGCTGCGATCCCGCCAGTCGAGCATTGAACGAAGCCCGTCTGTCCAACAGCATGGTTCGGAGCTGAGCACGATGAACGTGCAAGCGATGCAGGTGAGCGCGGCACCCGAGGGGCTCGGCCGGTACCGAGACGCGGTCGATGCGCTTCGCGCCTTCGACAGTCCCGGCCACCGAACCGACCCCCACACGGCACTGCTGTTGGACAGTCTCACCGATGATCTGATCGAGGCAGCCCAGACGGCCGCCTGGGGCGACACGGTTCCACAGCACGACATCTTCGCAGTGATCGACACCGCGATCTCCCGCCCACGCCCGTCACTCTGAATCTCCTATGCCACGAGAGTGGGCAGTGACGGTCAACTCGATTCCACTTCCCCGCCTGATGGTGTCGTAGATCGGGCAGGACGTCGCGAACTTCGCGGCCAGTGAGTCGGCCGTCGGCTGGTCACCCCGTGAATCTCGATGCGCACTTCGGTGAAGTCGGAGCGGGAGCGCACCATGAGTCCGTCGCAGGACGCTGCCCGAACGATTCCCGCAGTCCGTCGGCGACTTCGGTTGCAGTGCCGATGAATCCACCCTTCGACACGACCGCCGTAGCCCTTCTCTGCTGGTCATGGCCTTCGACGCCGATCCGTCGGTAAGCCTGGCGCTACACAACGAATGGCACAGCACGCTTCGCAGCGCGGCTCACCAGAGGAAGCACAGGCTTCCTCCAATCTGCAGCAGATCGAAACGGAGCACCGAGATCCTGACCGCCGTGCAGAGCGGCGACGCAGAACCGTCGAGGAACCGGGCGTTACCTCACCTTCTACTACCATGCTTCACAGATGGGGATGCGCGGTCAGGGCGCCCGGTGAGACGAAGGATCGGCAATGACGAACGACCGCAGCGTGGACCCGAAATCTCGACTGTCCCCAGGACTGCGGCGGCGCCTGCCCTGGCTGCTGCTCGCCGCCGTGGTGGTCGTCGTGGGAGCGGTCGCTGTCGTCGCCTACGCGTTGACCTCCGGAGCCGACGAGGGCCGCGAAGCCCACGGGTTCTCGCCGAACGCGGACAATCCTGACCCGTCACTGGGAATCGAAGGGATCGTCACCGTCGACTATCCGCCCGCCGCCCATGTGCAGGCACCGCAACGAGTGGCCTACGACCAGAGTCCACCGTTCGGCGGCGCCCACGACCAGTACTGGGCAACGTGCACCGGCATTGTCTATCCCGAAGCCATCCGCAGCGAGAACGCCGTCCACTCCCTCGAACACGGCGCCGTGTGGGTCACCTACGACCCGGACCGGCTGGACGACGACGACATCGCGGCGCTGGCAGAGAACGTCGACGGCGCACCGTACACCCTGATGTCGCCGTACCCCGGTCTCGATTCGACGGTGTCCCTGCAGTCGTGGGGTCACCAACTGAAACTCGACGACGTCCACGATCGCCGCATCTCCGACTTCCTCACGGCCTTGCGACAGAACCCGAACACCTACCCGGAACCGGGGGCAACTTGCTCGACGGTGCGGGGTGGATTCGATCCGGCCGACCCGCCACCGTTCGATCCGTCCGCACCGGGTGCGGATGCATTTCCGGTCGACGGTAAATAGTCGCTTCAGCGAACGTTTCCACACCACTTCGCACGCGACTGGGATCCTGCGGTCGAAGCCGAAAATTACCTACCCGAAAATGTGCTCCGTGTGTCGATATCGCGATCGCCGATTCGACGTATCAGTAGGAGCACATGAGGAGGTGAGAGCGATGTTGGCGGCACATTTGTTGTCCGGCCTGACCAGTGAAGAGGTCGATCTGATCGTGGCGGAGGAACTGCATCTGCTCGGCGCCTCCGCATGAGGGGCGTCGACGCCGTGTCGAATACCGACCGGTGACGAGCGGGCACTGCTAGACGGTGCCCGGTCGGGGGATATCAGCTTCGAGCGTGGCGGCGATCCGCGTCCTGATCGAACGGTAATCGAGGTCGGTCACGAATCGGTGTGCCGGCCCCCGTACTGGAGTGACGCCCCACACGGCGGCGCGGCCGTCCTCGTGGATCACCCGGGGTCGGGCGTCGGTGGCGGACAGCACGACCGGGGGGTCGAGCATCACAGCGGCTGCGACGGAATCGTGTGCGGTGTAGATCGGATCCTCGGCACGATATGTGCTGGTGCAGTAGCGGTGATAGTCCTCGGTGATGTCACGGACGAAGGTCGCCGTCTTTCCCACCTCCGAACGAGCAACGAGATCGGCCCAGGCCAATCGAAGTCGGCCGGTGACATTCATTCCCACCCACGTAATCTTTCCAGGCGCTGCAGAAACCACCGTCGCCGCGACTGGATCATGATTGGTGTTGGTGTCACCTTTCTCGAGAAACTGTGGTTGTACTGCGGCCTCGACGTCTCTACGAGAGGCGGGTCCCATCCCGCCCATGATGGTCACCGAACGGTAGCGGGTCAGGACACGTGGCTCGCGCGTGACGGCGGCGGCGATGTTGGCCAGCGGACCCAGGCACAGCAGGTCCACCGCACCGGGCCGGTCCGCGGCGACGCGCAGCAGTTGATCGACGGCGGACTCGGGCGCCGGGCCCACGCCGGGTCGTGGCCGGTATCCGCGGTCACCGAGTCCGTCGAGTCCGTGTGGGGAACTGGTGGCAGGTGGTGGCCCGGGACGTGGTTGTCCGATGCACACCGGAACATCGCGTAGGCCGGCGACGGACAGAACGGTGAGGGCGTTCCGCGCGGCCTGCTGTTCGGTGCAGTTCCCGAACACTGTTCCCACACCGATGATCTCGGTTCCGGAGTGCTGCGCGATGGTGAGCATGGCGAGGGCATCGTCGACGCCGGTGTCGGTGTCGACGAGTACGTAGCGGTCGGTCACTCCCGGTCCTGTGTTCCGTGATCCATGATCGGATCGACTCGATTACATTCGCGCGCAGTGTAACCGGACCCCGGCCCCCGGCTCGTTCCGCCGGTCAGTAGCTGAAGGTGACCACCCCTTCGTCGCCGATCCACTTCCACATCGGCACCGTCCCGGCGAGTTCGGCATTGGATACCAGTGCGTCCTTGTCGAGGTGCTTGGCCTCGAAGCAGATCGGACACACCATGTAGATGCCGCCCGCGGTCTCGAATCGTGCCGCCAGATCGGGAAGCGGCGGACAACCTTCGCAGGCCACGCCCTGAATCGTGCCGTCGAGCGCGAGCCGTACCGCTTCCTTCGTGAGAAACATCGGTGTCTCGCGCTATTGTTCTGCCGCACCGACCGCGACCAGAAACGCAACCGTCACCTTCTCGGCGTCCTCGAGACCGGTGGTGAGACTGACCACTGCCTTATTACCCATGGATTCGAGTCTTCGCCGCGCGAGGACTGCCGACAAGGGGGCTCATCGAGTCACAGGACTCGCACGTCGAGATCGGTGGCGGTTGCCTGTTTCGACCGCACCCGCAACTGATTCTCGCCTAACCTGAGAACGTGTTCGAACAGCGTCCGTTTCAGCAGGTTTCGATGACGTTACGCCTCGCAGTCCGTCACGATGGCTCTACCAGCGCATCCGCCGACGAACGTATCGGGATTCACCCGCGGATGCTGACCGGGATCGGAGCCCAGCCGCGTCAGCAAGCTCGTGTGAACCATAGGGGAACGACCGCGCTGTTCACACTGATCCCAGACGACGATACGGAAGACGACACCATCCGGATAACGGAGGGGGGCTGTCGTCGGCTCGGCGCGGAGCCGGGACAGACGGTGATTCTCGACCCTCGGTGCATCGCCACGGCGATGACCGAGGAAGAGGCCGAAAAAGAGGGTGAGTTCATCGAGCGGCTCGAAGACGACGGGCGACATCACCGTCTCGTGGTCCTGGCACCGCACGGTGGCGCCATCGAAACCCGAACGGATCAGCAGGCTGAACAGGTCGTCGCTTCGCTCGGATCGTGCGATTCGACGCTGTGGGCGTGTAAAGGCTGGCGACCGGTGGGCAACGCATATCGGGCTTGGCACATTTCCTCGAGCGATCTCAGCGTGCACAGCTTTCCGCTTCTCCGCTCCCTGTCCGCGAGACGATTCCAGTGGGCGCTGTCGTTTCACGGCTACCGAGGAAACGACGTCCTCATCGGCGGCCTCGCGCCCGCGCCTCGCAAGTCGGACGTCCGGGACGCGATCGCGAAGGCACTCGACGGAAGCGGAATCTGTGTTCGGCTCGCCGAACCCGGAGAACGACATAGCGGTGAATCCCCATCCAACCTGGTCAACCGCCTCACCATCGACGCCGCCGGCGGAATCCAGATCGAACAGTCCCGACCCGCGCGGACAGTGCACGGCCGCGCGATCGCTGCAGCTGTCAGCGAGGTCTACGACACCTGGATCGCCACCGACAACTGTCGGTGAGACTTCACGGGCCCGCGGGAGCCCAGCACGGCCCGTCCGGGGGCGGGGTGTGCTCGTAACCCGGGTAGCACGGCAGCACCTCCGGGGCAGGCGCGGGCGCAGGTGCCGGTGCCGGCGCATTCGCCGGTGGCGAGCCGGGCGGGAGACACGGCCCGTCCGGGGGCGGGGTGTGCTCGTAACCCGGGTAGCACGGCAGCACCTGCGGAGCGGACGCTCCCGGAGGCGGTGCAGGTGTCGGCACTAGCGGTGGTGATTGCGGTGCCGGTGCCGGTGCCGGTGCGACCTCCTCCTGAATGGGAGCCTCCGCCACCGGCGCCTGAGTCGGTGACGGTGCTTGCACCGGCGGCACCTGCTCGGCAGCGGTCGGATTCGCCGTGGCGGTCGGTGACGACGACGGCGATGCCGGCCCGGCCGCGCTCGACGACGGCGTAGGGACGGCGACCTGTGGCGATGACGCTCCCGACCCGATGATCACGCCACCGACAATCGCGGCAGCGATGATCGCGGCGAGCGCAAGTCCCGCGGCCACGAGACGGCGGTTCCGGGCGATCGGCGGGGTCGCGGGAGTGGGATCGGCGGCAGGCTGTTGCGGTGGCACCGCGACGCGAGCGGCAGCGGCCAACTCGCCCGCCGACCGATAGCGCCGCGCGGGGTCGACCGCCGTTCCGCGTGCGATGACGGCGGCCATCCCGACAGGCGGCGTCGGGATCTCCGATGTCGGGAACACCTCGCCGGTGAGGCACTCGTACAACACACAGGTCAGGCCGTAGACGCCCGACGCGGCGCCGAGAATCACGGGGAGCCCGACGTCGGTGAGCTGGATCAGTCCCCCGTCCTGCACGACGACGTTCGCCGACGACACTTCCTGCTCGACCAGCCCGGCCGCGCGCACTGCCTCCAGCGCCGACGCCAGCTGCTCGACGACGCCGACCGCGCGCGATACGTCCATCGGTCCGGTGGACTGAAGGAGCGTCCGCAGGTTCGTGCCCTGGGTCGGCGGCGTTGCGAGAAAGAGTCGGTTGCCGATCTGCCCGAAGTCGTGGATCGGTACCACGTGCGGGTTCCGGATGTGGGCCGCGATGCCGGCTTCCCGTTCGAACCGATCGCAGAATTCGTCGTCCTCGGTTGCGTCCGGCGGCAGTGCCCGCACCACGACATGACGGAACGTGACGGTGTCGAACGCCGCCCACACCTCGCCGCTCACATCGACCGTCAGCGGACGGTCCAGCCGGTACTTGCCGAATAGCGTTCCAGCTTGCATTGCCACTCTCCGCGCTCGAAATTGCCGCGTCTGCGGAACTGTGCACCCGAAATTCTAGGCGGTGCCGGCCACAGGGTCTCGTTGGAGCCGGGTAGTGTGCTCGTATGCGCAGAACGCACCTAGGCTAGCTCCGGTCCGGGGCCGCCCCGACTCAGGAGAAACCTGATGCGTACTGCATTCTGCAATACCCTCTTTCACGTATTCGATCACCGGATCTGTTGTGGCCGGATTCCCGAATGGACCGCACACGTCGGTCAGCCGTGGGACACCTACGACGTCGCACCGTGGAATCTGTACAACGCGATCTGGCGGATCCAGCACTGGATTCGCAGCGGCGTCGACGCTGATCGGTGACCTTGTTCCGCTCTTCGGCGGCGTCAGATTTCGAGTCGGGCGCCGCCCGGGTCTGGGTGCCACACGTTCTGACGCAGGACTCGCAGTAGGGTCCCTGGGCTCATCAGCCGCTCGGGACGATCGATCAGGGCGGCGACGCGGATGAAGGCGGTAGCGAGCACGGGATCGTGCTCGGCGGCTTCGTGCAGGCGCGTGATGTAGGCATTGCCGATCCGCATCTTCGGGCTGCGGTTTCCCATCACTTCCGGGAAAGCCAAGTCCCCCCCGACCGACATCTCCCACGGAACGTCGATCACCTTCGCGACATCGCGAAAGAAGCCGCGTGCGTGTGGCTCGGTGCCTCGCTGCAGGTGACGATGCAGTGTGAGCGCCTCGAGCGCCGCCACGGTCATCCCCTGCGCATAGATCGGGTTGAAGCTGCACAGGCTGTCCCCCGTCACGAGGAAGCCTGCTGGGAGGATCGACAGTCGTTCATACCGTCTGCGGACACTCGCCGGAAACCGGAAGGTCCGGGCTCGCTCGAGCGGTTCTGCGTCGCGGATCACCTCGAAGAGGTCGGGGATCCGCAGCGACCTGGCAAAGTCGAGGTAGCCGAACGGATCGGTTGGCGGATAATCGCCGAGCATCCCCATCAGCGTCACCAGGAAGCGGTTTCCCTCGAGCAGCTGTAGCGCGCCCCCTCGCGGAGAATCGGGTGTCGGACCGATCACGATCCCTCGGTCGTCGCCCAACCCCGGCGCCGGGGCACGGTAGATGCGGGTAGCGTAGCCGAGGCCGACGTGCACCCTGTCCTCGTCCGGGCGTCCGAAGCCGAGATCCGCCAACCACATTGGGGCACGCGAGCCCCGTCCGGTCGCGTCCACCACCAGGTCGGCGTCGAGGATCTCCTCGGTACTGCCGTCGGCCCGCCGGAGAACACGGGCTCCGGTGACGCGAAGGCGGTCGGGTGTCGTGGTGATGCCCGCGGCATCGCAGCGGTCCATGATGGTGACCCCTTCGAGTTCGCTCACCCGGGCACGCACGTAGCCCTCCAAGAATGGCCGGCTGGCGCTCACGACGGTCATTCCGCTCACCGGCTGCGGAAATCGGTGCCCACTCAGGCACCACCGCACGTCACGCAGGTTGTCCAAGGTCGGCACCCCCAGCGCGACCAGGTCGTCGGTGAAGCCCGGGAACAGCTCCTCCAAGATCTGCTGGCCTCGTTCGATCAGCACGTGGGTGTGGCGGCCCTGCGGTACGCAGCGGCGCGGCTCGGCTGTGCCCGGGAGGTGGTCGTGATCGACCACGATCACCTGTGAATACGCTTCGGACAGTACGCGGGCCGCAAGTAAGCCGGCTATGCCGGCACCGAGCACGACCGCTCGGTGTCCGATCTGAATTGTCATGGGAGCCTCCTCGATTGCATACGAGGAGAATGCAAGCAATCGGTGCTCGATCACCAGTCCGAATACTGCTCATTCGTGTTCACTGCGGGTATCCGTAGACGTCCCGGTCCCATAACCACGAGACGATCCGCGCGACACCCTGTGTGAGGTGGCGCCGATACGTGCTGAACGGCACTCCGAGCACCCGGGCGGCGGCCTCCTGGGTTCCGGCCGGGCGCAGGTACGTCCGGTCGACCGCGTGCAGCAGTCTGTCGTCGCGTGGGTTGTCGGCGAGCGAATCCACCGCGTCGCGGAGCACGCTGTCGAGTTCGGCAACGCCCGGCTCCCCATCGCTGCGGTCGCACACGACCCGGGTGCGCATCAGCGGGTTTCGTCGGAGCAGGTCGGGGCGGTGCCAGTCGTGCAAAGCCTGCCGGACCGCCTGCTCGAACTCGGGTTGAGAAAGTACCAGCAGGTCCGGCGTCGGACGCGGAGGTGCGGAAGGACTCTCGGACAATGCGCGCTCGGTGACCCGCTCGAGCCACGCGTCGACCGGGACACGACGGAAGTCGTGTGCGAACAGCCCGTACCTTCGGACGCCCACCTCGAAATCGGCGCCCTCGGCGCGCGGAAGGTCGGCGACCGCGAAGTACTCGTTCCACCGATCCGGTTCGGCAAGTGTGAGGAAGTCCCAGGACAGGCTCGGTGTGCACAGGTACCGCTGCATGGTGATGATCGGAATGGCGTTCATCGTGGGCGACGGGTCCTGATAGGTGTCGAGGTCGACGACGAACCGGGTCTGGGTGACGGTCTCCCCCGTTCGCGGAGGTGAGTGGCCGCAGGCGAACTTCCAGGCCGCCGCAGCACCCGGATCCGACGCCAGATCTTCCGCGGACGCGAGGCTCAGATCGATGAGACCGAAGAACCCGCGGGGCGCACCGTCGGGACGGCGCACGATGTAGAACCCATCGGGCTGGCATTCGTACCAGGCGGCCGCTATGGCCGCCGCCTCCGCACCCTCGTGGAGTCGGGTGAACTCGACGATCGTTTCGCGATCCGCCGGGGAAGCGGGTTCCGGGTAGTGCCGACCCCACGATTCCCACTCCACCGGGGACAGGATCCCGGGCAGATTGCGAAACACGAACTTCAGGTCGAAGATCACGCGCTGCTGTTCGCGCCCGGTACACGACAGAAGCGAGCGGCGAATGTGCCGGCACACGCGGTGGAAGACGTCGGTGTAAGCGTCGAGGTCGCGCCACCGCAGGTCCGCGTCGATGACGTCGCGGGCCATATCGTGCGGGGCCAGGCCCTCCGGGCCTGCGTCGACGAACGACAACTGCCGCAGCCACACGAACATCGCGTGCGCGTCCTCGAGCCCGAGGGCGTCGCGCAGCAGTGCCTCGGAGGTCACCCGCGCGAGGGCGCACACCTCGAGTGCCCGCCGATGCGCGGGGCTCGGCACCACCGCGATGAACCGCTGCATCAGCTCCGCCATGAGGTCGGGGGTCAACGGATCGGCCGACACCTCGCCGCCGCGGGATGCCACGTCGGCCAAGAGCGCCAGCGCCAGCGGATGGCCGTGCGTGGCCCGGCAGATTCGTTCGTGCAGCGGTGGCGGCACCGCCACTGCCCGGAGAAACTCTCTGCTCTCCTGCGGAGTGAGATTTCGGAGGGACACGACCCGCAACAACTCGGACCACGCCGCGTCGGAACGCCATTCGCAGCTGGGCGGTGTCCGGGCCGCGATCACGGTGAGCGCCGTTGCCGGTAGTCGCGGTAGCAATTGCGTGCGCACCCACTCGTCGATCGGCGTCAGAACCTCGTATGTGTCGATGAGGATGCACAGTCGTTCCCCCGCCCGCGCGATCGCGCCCGTGTCAGGCACATCGACGGCCTCGCCCAACGCGGCCAGGACAGCCGACGGAGACGGCGGAATATCGCGCCCGTCGAGCCGGACGACCGACGCGCCCGTTTCCGCCACGATCTCCGCGAACTCGTCCAGCAACGTGGTCTTCCCGATCCCTCCGGGGCCGTGCAGGAACAGCACGGACAACTGCGGATCGGCCGACTCCAGTCCGGCCCGAACCAATTCGCGCTCGACCCGGCGCCCGACGAAGGTCCGCCTGCGCCTCGAATTCAGGACGTCTCCGAGCGGTATCGAGGACTGTGCCGTGCCCTCCATACGTCCAATCTAGGGGCAGTGCCCTTCAGACGAAACCTTGGTGGGATCCGCTCAACGATGTGCGCAGCGCACCCCGCTGCGTACACACCCGCCACTTACCAGTTCGCGTGCCTCGCGCGGGCGACGAGGACGTCGTCGCCGGCATCGATGCGGGTGCCGAAGCCGCGACTGATCCCGTCGAGGACCCGCCGCAGCCATTCGGTGTCACCTGTCGACGCGCGTTGCAGTCGCATCTGCCGGGATTTCATCGGAACCATTCGCAGCTCGCGCAGTTCGTGGGTGGGCGCGTCGAGGGTCACCAGGTAGAGCAGACGCAGATCGTCGCGGAAGCGTTCGTGTCCCCCGATGCCCTCGTAGTCGTTGATCAGGTCGCCGCAGCCGTACAAGATCGGATGGCCTCGGTAGATCTCGACCGGCCGCGGGTGATGAGACGAGTGCCCGAAGACCACGTCGACGCCACCGTCGACGAGCCGATGCGCGAACTCGACATGCGCATCCGGCACGTCGTATCCCCAGTTCGAACCCCAGTGCACAGAGACCACCACCACGTCCGTGTTCCGCCGTACCAGCCGCGTCCGGTCGAGCACACGGTCCGCCTCGGCGCAGGTGGGTTCCGAGAGGTACGCGACACCAGGCCGGCCCCGGCGGGCGGCCCCGTGCGGCGACATCCCGCTCGACGACATACCTGCTGCCCAGATCAGCAGCCGACGCCCCGGCCCGGCCGCCACGACCACGGGACACCACGCCTGCGCCACGGTGCGCCCCGCTCCGACGGTCCGCACGCCGTTGCGGGCCAGCACATCGAGGGTCTCCACGAGCCCATCGGGACCGAAGTCGAGCAGGTGATTGTTCGCCAGTACGCAGACGTCGATCCGCGCAGCGGTGAGCACCCCCACGTTCGACGGATGCATTCTGTAGTTGATTCCTTTGGACGCGAAGCGGGCACACGCGGTGACGGACGTTTCGAGATTGACGATGCGAACGTCCGGCTCCACCGCGTCGAGGACGCGCAACGCCTCACCCCACGGCCACCCGAACCCGACGGGGCGGGGGATCGAACCATTTCGCTTCTCCGCCAACGCCACGTACTCGCGTGCGTCGCGGACGCAACGCTCCCGCAGCTCCGGGTCGCCGGGAAAGGGGAGGATCTGGTCGACTCCCCTACCGGTCATCACGTCGCCGGCGAGGAACATCCTGATGGTGTCGGACATCGAAATCCTCAGCGACAGCACGAGTACCAGGAACATGCGCGGAGACCGACATCACGACTCAGAGAATGCACCCGTCGCTCGCGCTGTCTTCAGGCACGAGCGCCGGCTCGGTCGAGCTGAGAGACCCGTTGCGGACTCAGCTCGAGGATGACACCGATGTCACGCACCGAGAGACCCGATCGGCGCAGATGCGCCACCGCGGCCCGCGAGGCCCGCGCTGCACATTCCTGCGCGTGGGCGGCGGACTCGACCTGCAGGTGGGCCGCTCTGGCCTCCATGAGCGCAGCCGAATCCCCGATCTCGTAATCGAGGAGCACCTCGACGTCCTCGACCGGCACATCCTCGACCAGATGCACGGCATCCGCCACGATCGCAGAAATCTGATCGAGCCGCCGTGCTCGGGCGAGAGCCGCCTCGACTCCCGGGACCTCCACCACCCACCAGCCGCCACAACGGGTGGCCTTCGCCGTCACCTTCATCACGAACCACTTCCTACCCGGCCCGCATCTCGTGCGAAACTCGCCCCTCCAACGACAAGTCTAGTCCCCCTCGACTGAGCAGAACTACACGGACAGAGGACCTTCAGTGTGCATGACCGCTGGTGGAACGACCCGTCGATACCGGCACTCACCAGAAATCCAGTGCCTGTGCAGTCGCGGTGGACTCCGCGTGGGTGGGCCGTAGTGCACCGCCGATGGCGTAGACGGTGTGACCGACCGTCGCGACGGACATCCCGTGAGCCCCGGTGGGCATGGGCGGCAACGGTGACCAGGTCCCCGAGGCCACGTCGTAGGCCTCGACCGTCGACAGCACCTTGGTCGGTTGTTCGCCACCGACCGCGACGATGCGGCCGTCGATGAACGCAGCGCCGAGCCCGCCGCGAGGAGTGGGCATGGCGGGCAACGTCGTCCACGTGTCCGCGGCGGGGTCGTAGCGTTCGACCGCGGCGGTGTTCTGGTCCGACGCCAGATCCCGCCCGCCGATAGCATAGAAGTACGTACCGTCCGACACCGCGGCCAGGTGTTCCCGTGGTGTGGGGATGTCCGAGACGGTCGTCCACTTCGTGCCGTCGAACACTTCGGTCGTCGCCACCAGTTCGCCGTCCGCCTGTCCCCCGGCGACCACGATCCTGTCGCCCACCACGGCTGCGGCACCAGCCGCCCGCGGCTCGTTCATCGGCGCCAGATCCACCCACTTGCCATTCCGAAGCGCGAGCACCCGGTCCGACGTCGTCCCGGTGAGGTTCGGACCTTTCGGCACCCAGCCTCCGAGGATCACCAACTCGCCCCCGTACTCGACGGCCATCGCGTGATTGAGGGGGACCGGAAGGTCGGGACCCGCCTTCCAGGTGTCGATGGCAGGGTCGTTCCCCTCGACCTTCGGGGTCGACCCCGCATTGTCGAGGCCACCGAGCACCCAGATCGTGCCGTCCGCGACCGCCGTCGCCGTCTGCTGACGGGCGATCGGCGCATCCTTCAGCGGACGCCACGCCGGCGCCCATTGAGTCTTGCGTGGCGCGAGTTGCAAGGCCTCGGACACAGCGGTCGATTCGGCGTGTGTCGGTTTGATACCGCCGCCGACGGCATACACCGTGTCGCCGACCGCGCCGACCGCCATCCCGTGCCGCGGTGTGCGCAGAGCCGGCAATTGCGACCACGTTCCCGCGACCACGTCGTAGGCCTCGACCGTCGACAGCACCCGAGTCGGTTCTTCACCACCGACCGCGACGATGCGGCCGTCGATGAACGCCGCACCGAGGCCGCCGCGAGGAGTGGGCATGGCGGGCAACGTCGTCCAGGTTCCCGCAGCGGGATCGAATCGTTCGACCGCGGCGGTGTTCTGGTCCGACGCCAGATCCCGCCCACCGATGGCATAGAAGTACGTGCCGTCCGACACCCCGGCCAGATGCTCCCGTGGTGTGGGGACAGGCGCGACGGTCGTCCACTTCGTTCCGTCGAACACCTCGGCCGTCGCCACCAGTTGGCCGTTCGCCTGTCCGCCCGCGACCACGATCTTGTCGCCGACCACGGCCGCGGCACCGGCCGCCCGCGGTGCGTTCAGCGGCGGCAGGTCCACCCACCGACCGTCGCGCATGGCCATCACCCGATCGGAGTCGACCGCGGTCAGGTTTTGACCTTCCGCCTTCCAGCCGCCGATCAGTACGGGCTCGTCGTTGTAGGTGACAGCCATCGCATGATTGAGCGGGACCGGAAGGTCGGGGCCGGCCTTCCAGGTGTCGATGGCCGGGTCGTAGCCCTCCTGCTGGGTGGAGACGCCGTTGTCGTCCAACCCACCGAAGACCCAGATCGTCCCGTCCGCGACCGTCGTTGCCGTCTGCTGGCGGGCAACACGGGCATCCGCGACCGGTCGCCACGCCGCGGTCGGGTCGACGGAAGGAGACGCGCCGGCGTCCTGAACGGTCGGTCCTGCGGTGCCGGGTCCGGTGGTTTCTCGAAGCACGAGGTACCCGCCGCCGGCCAGCACCAGCGCGACGACCAGTGCGAGCGCGGTCAGGACCGCGCGCCGACCTTTGCGGGATTCTCCGATGCTGCCCGGACCTCCGGCCGGTGGCCAGGGCGGCGGGCCCGTCGGCGGCCAGAGCGGCGGTCCCGAGGGATGAGGATCAGGTTGGAGTTGCTGGGTCGGTTCGACCCACAGACGCCGGCCGCTGTCCGGACCTTCGTACCGGATTCGGCGGTATCCATCGGCACCGGACTCCGACCGGTGTGTCTCGGTCGTCTGCGCGGTCTCCAGGGGTGCAAGCGCCATCGCGTCCGAACGCAAACCGATGTGTCGCTGAGCGGCTTGGAGTTCGTGTCCGAACTCCTCGGCGGACGCCGGCCGAGCAGCGGGATTCGTCGCCATCGCCCTCTCGATCACAGTGCACACGCCGTCCGGGATGCCTTGGGCGCGCAGGTCCGGCACCGGCTGGCTGCTGATCCTCACGAACTGCGCCACGAGTTCCTCACCGGTCTTCCGCTCGAACGCCGCCCTCCCCGCGATCAGCGAGAAGATCGTCGCGCCCAGTCCGTAGACGTCGGATCTCGCCGTCGGCGACTCCCCGTTGAGCACCTCCGGCGCGGTGAACGCCAGTGACCCGGTAAACCCGCCGGTGGCCGTTTCGTACCCGCCGGCGATGTGTGCGATGCCGAAATCGGTGAGCTGCGGCTCGCCGTAGTCGGTGAGAAGGATGTTCGCGGGTTTGATGTCGCGATGCAGCGTGCCGGTCCGGTGCGCCGTCTCCAGGGCTCCCGCCAACTTCACCCCGATGCTGATCGCCTCCGGCCACGGCAGCGGACCTTCCCGGCGTATCTGGACCGCCAGTGAATCGCGCGGGTGATAGTGCATGACGATGTACGGGCGACCGGTGTCGGTCACGCCGACCTGCAGTATGTTGACGATGTTCGGGTGGCCGGAGAGCCCACCCATCGCGTACCCCTCCCGCAGGAAGCGCTCGCGGTTCTCGGGGTCCAGGTCCGACGTCAGCACCTTGATCGCGACGATTCGACCCAGCGAACGCTGCAGGCAGCGGTAGACGACACCGAATCCGCCCCGGCCGACCTCCTCGGCACCGGCGAACCCGGCAGCGTCCAACTCGGCCACGATCCCGCGGCCCACCGCACGGACCGGCGCCGCCTGGGTCGCGTCAGGGTCGAAATCGGCCATCGGGCGCCTCAGTTCCTTTCGACATCCACGACGATGTCGCGGTTGGGCCCGCCGAGTAGGGCAGGCTTCGTGCCGACGTGCACACTCGGGTACATCGCATTCACCTCTGATGCAGGTCCAACCGACACGCCGATGCGGTTACCAGCAGTCGACGACTGCGAATATCTTTCTGTCACAAGGGCGAAGCGCGGTGTCATTTCGTCGGATGTCGACGGGATCCGCCCTGTCCAGAAAGTATTCGACGGGTCGAGGTCCGCGTCAAGATGACAATTTCCCCGCCCTAGGGTGCCTATCGGCAGTCACGACTTCATGTCACGTCGGCGACAGCGCACAAATCGGGTTCTGCGGCAGTCCTAGAAGGGGCCGCCGTAGAACGCGTAACTGCCCGCCCCCGCAGCCTTCGCCCGATACATCGCCGAGTCTGCCCGGCGGACGAGTTCTTCACGGGTGCACTCCGGATCGGAGAGTGCGACACCGATACTCGCACTGATCGGCCAGTCGAGAGATCCTGCCCGGTTCAGGTCGGCGACGCTTCCGGTGATCCGGGCAGCAATCGCCACCGCTTCTGCTGCGCCCGCGACGTGCTCACACACCACCACGAATTCGTCACCGCCGAGGCGGGCAACGGTATCGCCCGGACGCACCGCCGACCGCAGATGCCTGGCGAGAACGACCAACGCGTCGTCGCCGCCGGCATGGCCGAGGCTGTCGTTGACGATCTTGAAGTCGTCGAGATCGACCAACAACAGCGCAACGCGCGTGCCACCGCGCGGCGCGGCGTCCAGGGCGTCGTCGAGCCGGCGTCGGGCCAATGCCCGGTTCGGTAACCCGGTCAGCGGATCGTGCAAGCTCTGGTACACCAATGCGGCTTCGGCCTCGATGCGGCGGATCGCGGCGGACAGCACCGCCGTCACCGAGCGCAGGAAGGTCAGATCACGGTCGGTGTATTCGCGGGGACGACGACTGTGCGCGGTCAGCACTCCCCACACCGCTTCGGCGCCGATCGGAACGCACACCCCACTATGCAGCCCGCGCCTGGTCATCCCGACAGTGGAGAACCGGGTCTCGTGGACCCGATCGGCGCACACGATCACTGCCCCGCTGGCGGTGGCATACCCGGGTTGTGAGCCCCTTCCCGGGGCGAACGTCGTCGGCGAGGGCTCGGGTCCCCGATAGGCCAGCACGGCGAGTTCGCCGTCGTCGGACATCTGCGCGATCGACGAGCACTGCACACCCATCAGTGCGGCGGCCGCACCGGCCGCCGCGAGGAGCTCGTCGAGGTCCCCGCCGACCGCGAGTTGGCTCAAGTCTGCGATCGCCTGCTGCTCGCGGGCCCGGTACGCGGACTCCGCCAGAGCGCGGTGCAAGCGTTGTTCGTCCTCTTCTGCGCCGCGGCGATCCTGCGCAATCGAGGCGATCAGCGACGGCCCGGTGCGCGTGTGCTGCAGCACGAATGTCGAGATCAGCATCGGGATCGGCTCGCCCGTCACGAAATGGCGGAATTCCGTCAGCCCGTTCCACTCCCCCCGCTCGACCAGCGCCGACTCCACCTCACGGGCCTGCACGAGGCCGACATCGGTGAACAGCTCCGCCGTCGTCCGCGCGTACGCGTGCACGGCATCCCCTAATCCGAGCAGACCGACACCGGCGGGATTGACATACACGATTCGCCCGGACACGAATTCGGACACGAACACCAAGGCCGGAGTGTGTTCGAGGACCGCGAGCAACATCCCCGAATCCGGCAGAGCCTCCATGGGTGCTCCCTCCCCTGCGAACCTTCCTCCCACACCCGCCTGTGACCTCCTCCACGATAAGCGGCGTCGGCACCGCCGCGGCGGTGCGGGCGTGGCACGTTGATTCTGCCTCGGTGTAGGTGCACGATCGTGGGCATGCGCAGAGCGCGTTGGCCGGCATTCGCGCCGCCGGCAGCGAGTGGGACCGCAGTGCACGGTCCCACCATCCTCGCGTCCAAAACTCACATCACCCTCGACTTGCTCGGAATCGTCGCCTTCTCGTCCGGAATCCATGTCCGACTCGCGCTGACTGCGACCGGGTGCGCCGCCGAACGTGCGCATCACGAGACACGATCGCTGTCCGATCCCACCGATCCCGACACCCAGTGGTCGTATCTGTCGGTCCTGCTGCAGCTGGGGTCCGTGGCGGGCGAAGCCGACCCCTACCTGCCGCGATCCGGTTCGCCGCTGAACTGGGGTGGGGTGCCCGCGTACCGCACGGAGCCGAATTATTGGCTCGGTACGTGTACACGGCCGCACGACATCATGATCTCGGCGGGGTGGCCGGAGATCGGTCTCGGCCCCACCTGTGTCACGGCCCTCCTCGAAGCCAGTCCGTCCGCTGTCACATCCGACTGATCGTGAAAGCGAAGCCCGGCTCTGCTAGAGCGCCGAGGTCGTGAGGGCATCGGGTGCTGTCACGATCTCGAACGGCATTTCGATGTGCGCAACCGTCCCGGATCGAGGTCCGGGGTGGACGGAGAAGCTGCCTCCGGCCGCGACGACACGGAGTTCGTGCGATGTCAGTCCGATGTGGCCTCTGCTGAGGCTTCGGTCGATCGCCTCACGGGAGATGCCGCACCCGTCGTCGGTGACATCGAGGACCGCATGCTCACCCCACCGCGCCAGCTCGACCCGGACGGTACGGGCGTGCGCGTGTTTCACCACGTTGCTGAGCAATTCGCGTGCCGCACTGAACAGCACATCATCAGCCGTGGTGCGAAGATCGTCGACCCATTCCGAGGTCAGAAGCTCCACGTCGAAACCGCCACGTGCCTGGGCGGATCGGGTGATGTCGCCGAGAGCGCGAGCGAGACCGACACGATCGAGCACAGTGGGATGCAGCTCCGAGACGGTCGCCCTGAGCAGGGTCGCGGATTCGGTGAGTGCGTGGGTGATGCGATCCACCGCCTCCGGGTCGGCACTGCCGGTGAGGTCGTCGAGGTCCATTTTCGCGGCCAGGACGAATTGAAGCGCCCCGTCGTGGAGTTGCTCGGACAACGCACGTCGTTCGCGTTGTTCGAGACCCATCAGCTCTGCGAGCAGGGCGGTGCGGTCGCGCACCAGGTGACCGATGGTCAGCACTCTGGAGCGTTGAATTCTGCTGAGCACGACGGCGCCTGCACCGAGGACGGCGAGGGCCATCGTGCTGAGCAGGATGGAGGTCCAGGGTTCTTCGTTCGAAGCCATCGTGGCCCAGCTGGCGGCCAGGAATACCAAGACCGTAGGCACGACCACAGACGCGCAGACACCTGGGCGCAGCTGCGTGGAGGCCAGTAGCGGGATCACGAACAAACCGTTGCTCAGGATGTCTGCGGTCCAACTCTGTTGTGCTGCAATACCAGTCAACAGGGTGAGGCAGCCGAGTACCGCAAGGTCGACGAACAGTGCGAGCCACATCGCGTTCACCGGCCCCGGACCGCCTCGACGAGTCCACAGCGCGAGCCCGCCGGACCAGAGTGCGTAGCAGATCAGGACCGCCACGCACACGCCCGCATCGTTCATGGGCGGGACGAACCCGAGAGTCAACGCAATGAAGAGCACCAGCACACCGCGAAGCGCGAGTTGTAGATAGGCGCCGCGATAAGCGTGCTCGAGGATGATGCGTTCGAGATCTGGGCTGCCGCCGAGATCCGCGGGTAGTACCGATGACTCAGCCATGGGACGGCCTCCTCGGCCGGGCGACTCCGACAGGAAGATGCGGGGACATCAACTGCTGGACCTGCGACAATGCCCAAGATTCTAGCACCGGACTGTGGGGGACCCCTGGTACTCGACGGTCTGCGCGCGGGCCCTGCGGACCTCCGCGAACTGCGCCTCGCAGTTCACCTTGCAGTCGCTGATTGTCCAGCGCCAGAGTGGTGGCGGCCCGCACGGCCGCCAGCAGCCTCGGCTGGTCGGCGACCGCACGGTCGTACACCACCGCCCCCACCAGGACGCCGTCGCGGATGAGGGCGGTCGCCTCGCGGGGATCGTTCCTGGGTGGCAGAACCTGGGGACGCCCTTGCGCGTCCACATATCCGTCGTCCGCGCGGGAGAACGACGACAACGCCAGGTCCGGGTCGCGCAGTGCCGCGCGCACCGCGTCGATGAAGCGATCACCGAGCGGGGCGGTGCCGATCTCGATCATCGAGGTTACGCACTGCGGCTCGGGCGACGCGGTAGCGCAGAGCGGCGATCCGCAGCGGCGCCACGGCGGCCCGGTAGGCCGGTGAACCCGACCTCCATCGGGCGATCACCACGCCGATCAGGACCACCCCGAGGGCGAGCCCCACTGCACCGAACATCACTTGCAGCGCCGCGAAGACCCTCGGGTCGTCACGCACCAGGAGCAGATTCAACGACGGTGGATCGGCCGGGCTGATGCGTGGGTGTCGAGGAACGCAAGCTCGGACACGACGGCGTAGTACGCGTAGCTTCCGTCGACGAACCACCGCTCCCACCGGTGGATTCGGCACCATCACCACAGGGTGGGGTAATGCGACACCTGGGTGGACCTTCTCGACACCTTCGGCCCCTGTCGCCTGCAGTTGTTCGGCGCGGATCGATCGATGCCACGCGGTACACCGGCATTCGTGGGAACATCTCATCCGATCGGTCCAGCAGACTGAAGAGAAAGGGGTGTGGTTCATGACCAGGATTCGACTTCGGCCCGCGGTGGCACTGGCATCGATCGCCGGTGCGTCGACCCTGTTTCTTGCGGCCTGCACCCAGGACGCATCGTCGACCGAGGGCACCGAATCGGCCGCGCCGAGTGCCTCCGACGAGGCGCCGGCCGCGGAGGCACCCGTCAACGGTGTCGATGCGAAGGTGTACGCCTCCAGCGACCCGGAAACCGATGCCTACGGGTTCGTCACACCGTCAGGGAAATGGCAGTGCGCGATCATTCCCACCAGGAATGTTGCCGGATGTGCGTCTCATCCCACTGCGGGGCCATTGGGAGTCCCGGGGGCTCCGCAGATCGCCTCGCCGGACGGAGGCCCGCCGGCCGAGGCGAACCTCATCGCGGTCGAGGCGGGGAAGGAGCCGAGCTTCCAGAACTGGAACCAGACGGTCTTTCCCGCCAACGCCAAGGTCCTCCCCTACGACACCACGCTGGCGATCGACGGATTCAGATGCAATGTGCAGTTCTCCGGCGTCTCCTGCAGGGAGGATGCAACGGACAAGGGGTTCACCATCTCCACCAGCGGCTACAAGTTCGAGTTCACCCCGATACCCGTGAGCCTCCCCAGCGCGAGCCCGGCACAGATCGCGCCCACGGCGGCCCCGCTTCCCCAGCAGGCGCGCGGGTCGAATCAGTGTGGCCCCGTTGCCTATCCGGAGACGGGAAAGCCTGCGACCGTGGTCATCGTGAAGGGAACACTCCGCTGCGACGAGGCGCACGCGATGCTCACGAAGTATTTCGCCGCACCGGACAAGAACGAACCGGTGTACAGCTTCGACGGGTGGGAATGCCGCCTCGCGGGAGACCCGGGATCCGCGGAGATCGGCTACACGATCAACTGCACCGACGACAACGGGAACACCGTGGTCGCACAGCCGTAGACCGATCACCCGCGACACTCGACGCTCGATGTCTACGCTGGCGCTATGCAACCACCGAATGACCAGGACGGTACTTGGGAGGGTTCGTGGCTCGCGGCAATGACGGTGATCAAGAGTGCTCAGCGGGTTTTCACGCCTCAGAACCGCCCTCCCTCCGAGCTCCTTCCTCTCGTCGAACCCCTGAGCCGGTTGGGTGATGTGCTCCGGGCAGCACCGCCCGACCCCGAAGAGTCCCGCCGTCGCGCGGCCGAGCTGGTGGCCGATCGAGACCTGATCGAATGGGCATGCCGGCCGGATCAGCCCAGCGAGATCCGGGAGTTCGGGGCGACCTTGGCCTTCCTGTCCATGAAACTGACCACCTGAGCCTCGGGCTGTCCACGCCGCACAGGCGTCCGGACCGCTCAGAAGTCGTAGTCCACGCCGCACAGGCGTCCGGACCGCTCAGAAGTCGTAGTCCACGACGACCGGAGCGTGATCGCTCATCCGGCGGTCGGCCGCCGGATCACGGTCGGTGCCGGCCGTGACCGCCGCTCGTGCCAATTGCGGCGTCGCGAGGTGGTAATCGATGCGCCAGCCGATGTCGTTCACGAATGACTGCCCCAGCCACGACCACCACGAGTACGGACCCTCGACGCCCGGATGCTGTCGCCGGACGACGTCGACGAGGGTGCGCGGCGACAGGATGGAGTCGAACCACTCGCGCTCCTCCGGCAGAAACCCCTCGGCCTGGTTGCTACGCCGCCAGTTCCGTACGTCGGAACGGGTGTGCGCGATGTTGAGGTCACCCATCAGCAGAAGCTCCCTGCCGCGTGCGCGCGCCGTGCGCCGCGACCGGGTCAGCTGTCGCGCGAACGCGGAGAGGAAGCGCATCTTGCGGTCGTACCGGGCGCCGCCGTCGGGCGCTTCCCGCATCCGCCCGGGCTTCTGGAGGTGGGCCGGAAGGCCACCCTTCGGCAGGTACATCGATGCCACGGTGATCGGCGCCTCGGCGAGGTCGACCTCGACGTACCGACCCTGGTTCGCGAACTCTCCCAGCCCCCGGGCCAACGGCTCCGGATCCAGTTCGACGCTGTCGGTGTGCATTTCACCTGGCGCCCGCATCAGCGCCGTACCGCTCCACGTCCGAACTGCGACCGGCGCCTGCCGGGTCAGGACCGCGACACCGTTGCGGCCCGCGACGTCCCCCTCGTCGTACGTGAGGTGGTAGTCGCCGAACACCCCCGGCGGGATGGACTCGGCACGAGCCCGCACCTCCTGAAGCGCGACCACATCGGGGCCGCGGTCGCCCAGCCAGTCCTCGAAGCCGCGCCGCTGCGCTGCGCGGATCCCGTTGACGTTGAAGGTCGCGATTCGCACGAGTGACAGTGTAGGGATCCGACCGACGCGTCGAATCTCGCCATACCTTTCACGTGCCGTCCGGCAGTTCTGCGGAGTTGGCCGATTTGTATGTGAACTCGAGTACGCGTTGCTAGCCTTCCCGTGATTGAGACCACACTGCAGGGGGAGATCTCGATGCGGATCGCGCGGACGCGGCCAGGAAGTGCCCGGCGAGGTGTGGCGACCGCGGCCCTGGCGGTATCGGTTGTCCTCGGGGTCGCGACGAGCCCCGTGCCTGCCGTCGCGTCAGCCGAGACGTTCTTCTTCGACGACATCGGCTCGACGGCCGTTCCGAGGGCGAACTGCGGCCCCGGCTCGCTGCCCGAAACGGGCATTCAGGGCGACGTTCCAGCCGAGGACCGAAACAACGGCCGAAGCACCCAGGGCTATCGATGCAATATGTCGCTGGTCGGAGGCTTACAGGATCGCGGTGGTGGCCTGCTGTCGGTGACCTACGACCACTGCTCCTACACCAGCACGTTCTTCCCCGGGAACCTGCTCAACCCCACAACTCCGGGCGTACAGGTGCTCGACGTGTCGAACCCTGCGCAGCCGGTGTTGTCCACGACCCTGAACGAACCCGCGATGCTGGGCGGAACCTGGGAAAGTCTGAAGGTCAACAAGGCACGCAAGTTGCTCGCGGCCACGGCGGTGCCGATCGCTGCCGGCACCGGCTATTTCTCCGTCTACGACATTTCCGACTGCGCCCACCCCCGATTGCTCAACCGTGGTGCCGGTAGCGACGTCACGATGCCGCTGCCGTTCATCTCCCATGAGGGCGGCTTCTCGCCGGACGGCAACACCTACTGGGTGTCCGGCCCCGCACCGGGTTTCCTCACCGCCATCGACATCAGTAACCCCGCCGAGCCGCGGATCATCTGGCAGGGATTACACGGACTCGGCGGGCACGGCTTCGGCATCACCCCCGACGGGAACCGGATGTACCTGTCGAATCTCGGTGGGATCACAGTCCTCGACATCAGCGCGGTGCAACGGGGCGACCCATATCCCACCGTCCCGCAGATCGCCACCTACCTGTGGACCGACGGCTTCTTCAATCAACACAGCATCCCGGTCACCTATGGGGACAAGCCTTACATCTTCACCGTCGACGAAACCGGCGGCGGTGGAATCAAGGTCTTCGATGTCGCCGACCCGGCGCACGCCGAGATCGTGCAGAAGATCAAGCTCGAGATCCAACTTCCGGCCAATACCGCCGCGAACCTTCGGTCGTCGCAAGGCGGCTCGGTGTTCTCCTACGATCCGCACTACTGCGTGGTCGACCGTCCAGCCGACCCGACCGCACTCGCGTGCTCCTGGGAATCGTCCGGGATCCGCGTGTTCGATATCCGCGATCTGAACCGCATCAGTGAGATCGCCTACTACAACCCGCCGGCACAGACCGGCAAGAACGTTCAGCTCACCAACTCTCCACACGCATTGTCCTCGCTGATCGGTGTCTCACTCTTCAACTTCGTTCCGCTCGCCCGCGCCGTCTTCGAGGGCAAGACGGATCCGCGGGTCGCGTTCGGCCCGCGCGCCGGAATGGTGGCGTTCGGCGACCTGTCGGCGGACTGGTGCTTCTCACCTCCGGAGTTCCACGGCAACCAGATCTGGACCTCGTGCAGCGACAACGGCTTCATGGCGTTGCAACTGGACGACACCGTTTATCAACCACCGGCGAATCAGGCTTCGACTTATGGTCAGTGACACCAAGTCTTCGTCGTTCCGCGGTCCCCTCGTCCTGTTGCTGTGCGCCACCGTGCTTGGCGTCGCCGGGGTCGCCGCCGGAATGGGGTTCGAATCGGAACGCGACACCAACCCCGACACGGTGCAACTGTCATCAGCGGACATCGGCTTCGCACAGGACATGTCGGTGCACCACGAGCAGGCCGTGCTGATCGCCCAGACGCTGTCGCAGGACGTCGATCCGCAGACCCGGGTCATCGCCGATCAGATCGTCGTCGCACAGACCTCCGAGATCGCGACGATGCGCGGTTGGCTCACCCTCTTCGACGAACCGTTCACCACACCGCAACCGATGCAGTGGATGCACGGATCGGATCACGCCATGACTGACCACGGCGGCGCACCCATGCCGGGGGCAGCGAGTACCAGCGAGATCACCCGGCTCGCCGGCCTGCGCGGAGCAGATGCCGAGACACTGTTTCTGCAGCTCATGATTCGGCACCATCAGGGGGGAGTCGACATGGCCGAGGCAGCCACCCACGCAGTTGCATCCGAACCGATCCGCCGCATCGCACGCGGGATGATCCGTGACCAGAGCAATGAAATCGCAGTGATGACAGCCATACTCGACACCCGAGACGCGACACCGCTCCCCCACCCTTGAGGCGTTGAGGCTCTCGACCGCCCACACCCGGAAGCCCGACGCATGTCGCGCAGATGCCGGGACTGCGAGGTCCGCTCCCACACCGCGCGACGTTGTAGTCCGGCGCGAGCTCGGGGTCGGGGCCCGTTCGGGGTCGATCTCGACGGTCTCGAGCAGCGTTTACCGGCTTGTCCTCGATGCGTAACAACCGCACCTACCGATAGCCTGCCACGATCGACTGACGAGCCGGTCGTGCTCGATGTCATTGTGACTGCTCCGGGGCGGGCTAGTTGATGCGTGATCCCCGGACGAATTCGGCGTTCCGCGGCGGGAAGGGTTCGCCACTGTTGTATCTGCGTTCGAGAACGGCGAGGTACTGGTCGAGGGCTTCGTCGACGAGGTTGGACCAACTGTTGGGGGCGCCGGCGATGTGGCCGATGGCAGCGATGGCATTCTTACCATTTTCGACCTTGGCGCTGTTGATGTAGACGGATACCTGCTTCTTGTCTGCGGGCACCCGTTTGGTGGTCTTCTTTTCCTCGCCGCGGGCCACCGGCCCCGGTTGAGGTTCGGCGATGGTGGCTGCTCCTTGTGCGAGGTCCACGCCCTGTTCGACGAGGTTCGGCAGTCGTGGCTTGCGGCGTTCGAGGGGGTTGTTTGCGAGTCCGGCTTTACGTGTCACGTTCGTCAGGAGGTCCTTGCGACTCGTTCTCGAGTACGTCCCGTCCTGGTGGGCGCCTGTGCGGGGCTGGTGGCGGCGTTCGAGGGGGTTGTTTGCGAGTCCGGGTTTACGTGTCACGGTCATCGGGGGTCCCTTTCGACGAGTTCTTGGGCG
This sequence comes from Rhodococcus sp. A14, assembly GCF_011603105.1. Lineage (NCBI taxonomy): Bacteria > Bacillati > Actinomycetota > Actinomycetes > Mycobacteriales > Nocardiaceae > Rhodococcus > Rhodococcus sp. A14. Next base: position 44,127 of record NZ_JAAOQS010000018.1, read on the forward strand.
GCGTCGCGGTAGGCGCGAGCTGCGGAGGAGGACGGTGCCCACCTGACGACGGGTTCTTCGGCGCTGTAGCTTTCGCTGACTCGGACGGACTTCGGGATGATGGTGCGCATCGTCTGCTCGGCGTAGGTTTCGCGGAGCGCGGCAAGGACCTGCTGGTCGATGACCTGGCCGAGTTCGACGCGGCCGCACAGAATGTGATTGAGCCGTGCGGTGGGGTTGAGCAGCTCGACCTGCTGGGTGATGTAGTTTTCGATCCGCATGAGCGCTTCGAGTTCCATGGCTCCTGTCATGACAGCGGCGAGCACTTCGGTGCAGGCGACGAGTGCGCTGATGGTCAGGTGGTCGAAGTCTCCGGGGCAGTCGAGGAGGTTGAAGTCGACCTCGGGAGCGCTGGCGAGGGCTTTGCGCAGGATGCCGTGTGCACCGGGCTTCTTGAGGAAGTAGGGCCCGACGGAATCGAGTTCCTTGGTGGCAGGAACGAGGTGGATCCCGGACGCGGTGATGGTGGTGGCGTCTTCGATGCTCGCAACCAGCATGAGTACCGACAGGACATCGTTGTCGACGGCTTCGGGCGTGGCGCCGAGCCAGGTGGTGGCGTTGCATTGTGGGTCGAGGTCGATGACGCGGACGGTGTAGCCGGCTTCGACGAGGGCTTGGGCGAGGTTGACCGTGCTCGTGGTCTTGGTGGAGCCACCTTTATGGTTGACCACTGCGATGGTGCGGGTCATGTGGGCCTGTCCCTTCGTGTAAATATAATGACGCCCCTCAAGATACTTAACTTGGTCGAGGCACGCGGATGACCCGCCGATCTGAGCTGGAACATGTCCGATCCCACCGCTACGACCACGAGTTCGCCACGGTTGATCGGCCCTCACCGCGGTCTCGACGAATCCGATCATCATCCGAGAGTCCGGTGACCGCAGTCCTGTTGGCAGCACCTGCTCATCCCCTCCGCGGGTTGGTCGCTACCCTCTACTTCGACGTGTTCGCGGACAACGATTTTCAACGTCGGGTCCAGTTGGGGACCTTCTCGGAGGATGCGGACCTCGCCATCATCGCCGCCCACGGAACACTCGACACCGAAGCGGCGGCCGTCGACTGGTGTCTCCTCGAGTCGTGTGCCTGTGGGCGTTCGTCCAACCGGCGGCCTCGAGTCAGTCGACTACAGCGCCCCCGGTGAGGTTGATCTCGGTCGCGGTCATCGTAGTGGCCCAGTCGGACGCGGCGAAGACGGCCGCGTTGGCGACATCGACGTAGCTCGGGCGCCGCGGCAGCAGCAGACGGGTGGCGTCCGGGTCGGGCTCGTCCGGTTCCGGGGAGCCCGGCGACAGTAGCCAGGCGACACGGACACCCTGCGACCCGAGCTCGGCGGCCAGCTGTCGGCACAGGCCGGCGAGTGCGGCCCACGCGACGTGGGAGCCACCGAGGTTCGGGATCGCCTCCCGTCCTCCAGCCATGACGAGGATGACGCCGCTGCCGCGTCCCACCATGTGGCGCGCAGCGGCCGTGGCCACGGTGAAGCTCGTCGTGACCGCCTTGGCGACTGGCTGCATGACGTCGCCGACCCGCATGTCGACGAGCGGAGTGCCCTGGATGTCGTCGTTGAAGGTGGCGTTGAAGCAGACATCGATGCCGCCGCTCTGGTCCGCCACCGCTGCGGCATGCCGCTCGACCGCGTCCCGGTCCACCGCATCGAGAACAGCGACGTGCGCAATCCCTCCCTCGTCCCTGATGCTGTGGGCGACATCCTCGAGCGTGGCTCGCGTGCGTCCGGTGAGGTGCACCTCAGCGCCTTCCCGCGCGTACGCCCGCGCGACCGCGGAACCGACGGCGCCACTGCCCCCGTGGACGATCGTGATGCGGTTCTGCAGCAGCATTACTCACCCGCCTTTCCCTCTCGCGTACCAGCGTAAGACCGCGCGATGTGTGACCACGCGAGTTTCCGGACTTCATCGGTACGAGCTCGAGCGGCGTCGAGCGGCAGCTCGGGTGTCGCGCTCGGAGTTCCGGATCAACAGCTGCGCGCATCTCACTCCTGCGGTGAGACGAATCTAGAACAGATTCCGCTAGGTCATGCGCTGCCTCGTGCGGACCGTCGTCCGAGTGGTCTATCACGACCCACAACACGACTTGACGGCAGAGCTCTCAGGCCGGACACCGAAGCCCATGGCAGGCTTGGACCAGGTGGGTACCGATTTCACACACCACCCTCGACCCGACCATCCAGCGTGACGCGCACATACGAAAGGGGCGTCGCTGATGACCGTCCGTACCGTGAGCACGGAGGCAGGGCGACTCTCCGGTGACCACACCGACGGGGTCGCCCGATTCCTGGGAATCCCCTACGCGGCAGCTCCAGCGGGCGAACGCCGATTCGCACCCCCTGCCCCTGCCGAACGATGGGCAGGGACCAGGAACGCCACCGGTTACGGCGCGACCGCACCCCAGCCGCCGTTGCACCCCGCCCACGCGAATCTGGCGCCGCTGATCGGACCCGGATGGGTCGCCGGAGACGGCGAATACCTCAATCTCAACGTCTGGACACCCGACCCCGGCACGAGTGGGCTTCCGGTGATGGTCTACGTCCACGGCGGCGGGTTCGTGATCGGGTCGGGCGCCGCCCCCGCCTTCGACGGCACCTCGTTCGCGCGCGACGGCGTCGTCCTGGTCACCGTCAACTATCGACTCGGGGCGGAGGGCTTCCTCGCACTGTCCGGTGAGATCACGAACATTGGATTGCGCGATCAGATCGCAGCACTGCGCTGGGTTCGCGACAACATCGCCGGGTTCGGCGGGAACCCGGACAACGTCACCGTCTTCGGCGAATCGGCCGGCGGCTCCTCGGTCGCGTTCCTGCTGCACTCCCCGCTGGCCGCCGGACTGTTCCAGCGCGCGATCGTCCAGAGCGGACACGACGAGATGGCCCGCAGGCTCGAGCTCACCGAAGAACTCACGAAGGCACTCGCTGCCAGGCTCGGAACCTCCGCGACCACAGACGCATTCCGAGAAATCTCTGCCCCCGACCTGCTACGCGCGCAGGCAGCGCTGCTCAGAAACGACCCCCACCCAGACCTGCGCGACGACAACGGTTTCGACCCGGGCCACCGTCGTGCGCTGTTCCTCCCCACCACGGGTGACGACGTCCTCCCCGATCCGGTCGGAGTCCCGAGTACACACTCGCGCGGCGTCGACCTGTTGATCGGCACAACGCTCGAGGAAGTCAACCTCGGTTTCGGTGCCGACGAGTTCGCCGCCTTCGACGCGCATGACGCCGTAGCCGAGTTGGCCGCCACCTACCCCGATGCCGAAGCGCTCCTCGAACGACACGGTCTCCACGACCCGGCCGTCACCCCCGCGCACGCACTCACAACCGCCTACACGGACCTGATGTTCAGATCACCGAGCCGCCGCACTGCGCGCCGCCACCCAGGCCCCACCTACGTCTACGAATTCGCCTGGCGATCACCACTGCACGGCGCCGCACACGGCCTCGACGTCCCCTTCGTCTTCGACACGACACAGGCATGCCGCGGCCTCATCGGCGACGCCGCACCCGGCGCCCTCACCCGCGCGATGCACCAAACCTGGCTCGACTTCGCGACCCACGGAGATCCCGGCTGGCCCACCTACGACGACGCCAGAACTGCGATGAGTTTCGATGCCAGTCCCCACCGCTGCGAGGACACCGCTCCCGACGACACCGGCGCGAAATACCTGCCGGGCACCTCCACAATCCGAAGCTCCGCGCACGGACAAGCATGAGAAGCCGATCCCATGCCGGCAACAAATTCCATCGGTCGCCCTCCCGAGGTCGCAGCGGCTGTCGCCGGCGGAGTCGACTTCGTCCGTCACAGGCCAGTGTGCGCAGTGGCACGTCCAACGAACTTCCCGATTGACGAACCTGCACCGGGACGAGATCGGCGCCCAGCGCGCACACCCGCAAGGGTCCACGCGCGTCCCGAAAGCGGATCTCTGTTCGGTCAGCTCTGCGCACGGTCGATGACGCTACGGCCCTCGCCTTGGTGATGCGGTGAAGCCATGACGCGAGAGCCCAACCGAGTACACGGGTTCGGCGAACACGCGGTCGCGTCCCTGTCATCTGTTACTGGCGATAGATCTCCACGCGGGCGTTGGTGATCACGCCGGCATTCAACGAGGGGGCACCCCAATTCGTGCTGCAAGCCCCGGTGGCCTGACCTGTCGGCACGAATGAGGGACTGGACTGACTGAAGGGCCCGATCGCATACAACGGAAAGGCGTTGGGGATGCCGTGAAGGCCCCAACAGTCGACGATCAGCGCGTACTCCCTGCCAGCGGGCGCATCGGTGTCATGGCAGGTCGCCGTCGCGCTGAAGGCATCCTGCTGGATGACGCAGTCCTGGGGGTCCGCCTGGGCGGTGCCGGAGCCGATGATCGCCGTGAAGGCCAGCCCCGATACGACGGCGGCCGTGGCGCGTGCTGCAACGACAATAGCGTTTCTCATTGAGATCCTTTCAGTAGCAAGATGTCTGGTGTCGGGCATCCCCGCTGGCGACGTGTCGAAGCCCGCGGCCTAGCATCTGGCCGGCTCAGATGACGATGGGTGCACCCGTGACGAGGTCCCAGAGTCCCAGGCCGAGAAACAGCACGGTACCCACTGCCGACTGCACCGGATTTCCGTTCAGAAAACCCTCGGCACCCCAGGCGACCAAATCGGTGAAGACTTCAGATGAACCCATAGTTCTCGCTCCTTGTGTCGGTATAAGACCTTGGCATCTTGATCGTCCAGACCGAATGGTCTGTTACGGATCCGGCGCGGAGTGCCACATGTCGGCGAGCAGGTCGTGGACACCACACTCTTGCTACGTGGATGACAACGAGCTCTAGTCCATCGTCCAGTTGGCTGAGCGCAACGCTCAGGCAGTGGCTCGCCTCGACCTGGTCCGCACGCTATGCGATCTCGGGCTGTCTGTGGCCCCCATCCGCAAGGTGCCGGACAATGACGTGTCCCTGAAGCAAGTCCCGGTTACGCACGCTCAGGCACTTGACGTCCAGATCCACACCCTCCGGCTGCGCGAGTCACATCTCGTCGGCGCAGGACGATACCCATACCATGAGGGGCGAAACGCGCACACCGATCCTGTTCGTCGCAATGACGACTTGTATCGCCCTGGCGGCGGGCTGCCAGTCGCCCAGCGAACAAGTGGGATCCGTCGAAGGAACGACGATCCCGTGGAGCATGGTCCCCGCTGCACAATCCGGCGGAGGTGCCGCGCCCCAACCACCGGATCCTCCCCCGCCGACGGACCCGAACGCGGGTCCCGGTATCCCCGACCCTCCCACACCGACAACACCGGGCCCGAGGATACTGGTCGTTCCACCCGTCCCCGGAGTTACGGCCAGTGGCGTGCATATCGAACGTCACGACGGATTCGATCGCATCGTCTACGACTTCGGCGGCACGTACGCACCTCGCTGGCGCGCCGAATACGTCGCCGAGGCAACGCAACGCGGCCAAGAGACCGCGACACGAATCCACGGTCGATCGATCCTGCAGATCTACTTCTTCGACACGGACTCCGCGGCCGAGAGTGGGATCGCCGCGTACAACGGACCGAACCCGTTGTCGGACCCCGCGGCGTACAGCGTCGTCGAGGTGCACCTCACGCCGAACTACGAGAGAGGCACCCAGTCGTTCGTCGGCCTCCGTACCGACTACCCGCAGTTCCAGGTCACGACTCTCACAGAACCGACGAGAATCGCTGTCGACATCCACGACTAGCGCCACATTCGGGCATTCGTCGCCCCGGCAGAGATTGCATTCCCCGGGCGACACGAGCCGACTTTCGTGACAGATCGTCAAACTCGTTGACATACTTGAAGTGATGATTATCCGGATAATGCTCGACGGCTTTCACAAGGATGCGATCTCGATGCGAGATAACAGGCCCGCAACCTCCGCACTGCAGCTCTACCGCGCCTTTCAGCACCAGCACCCCCGAACTCCGGTCCCGGCCGATTACGTCACCGAATGCGGTTTCCGACTGGGACGTTGGCAGGACCGCCAGCGGATTGCCCGCATGCTCGGCACACTGCCGCCCCAGCGCATCGAGCAACTCGACGCGATCGGATTCCTGTGGAGCGATGACGACGTCCCACTTCCGGCCGTGTCACGTACCGACGCGAAGCGGCGACGGATGCTCACCGCCATCGCCGCCTACCGTGAAGAGCACGGCAACGCACTCGTTCCCGCGAACTATGTCACCGCTGACGGTGAACAGGTGGGCCAGTGGCTCTACCGGGCGGTGAAGAAGTGGAGGGCCGACGCCTTGCCGGACAAAGAGCGTCGCACACTCTCCGTGCTCGGCGTCTCCCCCGGTCCACGACCACGAGGCCCCCGAACATCAGCGCACCTTGTCGGACAGGCGACGTAAGGCAGACGACCCGCACCCTGAATACTGTTGCTGTACATATGTTCGAGCATCAGGTCATTCCCCGGACAGGTCGGCCGACAGATCCCGAACTGAGACACCGGCAGGAATCTCGACCTCGGCGACCAACTCGGGCCGGTCGTCGAATTCGAGACGAAGAGCGCGGCACATGGTCACGTGCATGTCGTAGAGCCTCGTGGTGTAGGTCAGTTCCAGAATCTCGGGATCCGTCAGGGGGGTCCTCTCGTCGGTGACCTCGGCGCGGGGCCCTTCACGTAGGCGGGGCGCTGCGGCCTTTCGGACGGCGGGAAGGGTCAGGATGCGGTGCGTACGCGCTGGTCGGCGATTCGAGATCGACGGCGCCGACGAGGCCCGCAACTTCCTCCGCTCCCACGGAATCGGTGAGGACGCACAGACACGGTGTGGACGAGCATCGCACTCCACACCACTCCCGAGATTCCACTGCATAGGGCCCCGGAGATCGCGCTACTTACCCGCGGCGTCGAACTCGACGTGCTCGGAATCGGCTACGACGCCATCACCGACGCGGAACGCGCCGCCGTCGTTGCATCCCACCCGCGGCCGGACTTCAAGGACGAGATCCTCGCTGCCTTCACGGACGGACTCCACGACCGCCCGGACACCACATTCGGCAACGTGAAAGCCGATGTCCTGGCACACTTCGTTCCCGGCTTCGTCCGGGGTGACTTCGTGGATGCGATCCTGAATTCCTCGTGGTCCGAATGACTTCCGTCGCTGCGCGCGACACTCGATGCGCCCGCACAGCCAGGCGCACGCGAACCGTCAGCTTTCGGCGACCCCGATCGCAATGATGAATTGCGCCGACAATCCATAGATTTCACGTGGTCTAGATTTGTCGGTCCGCCGAGGTGCAATGACTGACGAGTCCGCGGCAGCTCGCCTACTCGCTTCGCCTGTCCGTAACGCGCAATGCTCGTTCGACGACTTTCATCGGTCGTGCCGGCAGTTGTCCGATAGTTCAGCTTCGAGTCCGGCAGACTTAGCCGATGGGTCGGACCCCGTCAACCCTTGTCAGGAGCTCAGCCGAGGGGCTTGACTGAAACGTAGGTCTCGATCGCCCAGGATGACAGACAGGGAGGATGCATATGCCAACCCATCAGGCAGTTCACGTCCAGGCCCCCGGCGAACCGCTGACACTCGTCGACGTCGAAACAGGGTCGCCCCCGCGCGACCACGTACGCATCGCGGTGTCGGCGTGCGGAGTATGCGGCACCGACCACGCCTTCGTCAACGGCGCGTTCCCGGACATGTCCTGGCCCCTGACACCTGGACACGAGATTGCCGGAACCATCGCCGAACTCGGCGACGGCGTCGACCACTACGCCGTCGGCGACCGTGTCGCTGTGGGTTGGTTCGGTGGGCACTGCAACCAGTGCATCCCCTGTCGTCAGGGCTCCTTCATTCATTGCGAGAAGTTGCAGGTGCCGAGCTGGCAGTACCCCGGCGGATACGCCGAGTCGGTGATCGTTCCAGCAAATGCGCTGGCCCGGATTCCGAACGAGCTGTCCTTCGCGGAAGCAGCACCCATGAGTTGCGCCGGGGTCACCACGTTCGACGCGCTGCGCAAAACCAGGGCCGTCCCGGGCGACCGCGTCGCCATCCTCGGCATCGGCGGACTCGGCCACCTCGGTGTGCAGTTCGCCCGGGCGATGGGTTTCGAGACGATCGCCATCGCCCGCGGCGCCGACAAAGGCGACGACGCCCGTCAGCTCGGCGCCCACAACTACATCGATTCCACCGCCGGCGACGTCAGCGAAGCGTTGCAGGCTCTCGGTGGCGTGTCCGTGGTTCTGGGGACCGCGGCGAACTCGAAAGCGATGGGTGATGTGGTCGGTGGGCTGCTTCCGCTCGGTGAACTCACGGTCGTCGGTGTCACGCCCGACCCACTGCCGATCAGTCCGCTACAGCTGATCACTCCCGGCGTCGATGTCACCGGCCACCCGTCCGGCACCGCCCGCGACGTCGAAGAGACGATGCACTTCGCGGTCCTGTCAGGCGTGCGCGCCCGAATCGAGGAACGGCCTCTGACTCGAGCGGCGGAGGCCTATGCAGCGATGGAGGAAGGTCGGGCACGCTATCGCATGGTCCTCACCATGTGACCATTCTCGGCATCGGTTGATCGACTGTCTTCAGCGGGGTTCGTTGCCACTCCGCCGTTCGATGCCCCAGGTGCCGGAAGGTCCGTGGAGCTTCTCGTACGCCGCCTTTTCGGCGTCGTGACGGGACGCCTTCCTCGGGTTCTCCAGATCGGGCGGCAGTCCGTGCCTCTCGAGGCGTCGAGATCGGTTCTGCGCCATGTACGACACCGCGTAGAACACGGCGAGTAGCACTCCGAGCAGGACCATGGAGGCGCGCAGTCCGAGCGGTCCCGGGAACAGGAAGAACGCGGCGAAGACCGGAACGAACGGGACCATGCTGCGAATGAGGTGCCGAGGAACCGCCCAGTCACCGACCAGGTCGTTGCGGACCCAGTCCTGCATCGAGTCGGGAAGTTTGCGGCCTACCGCGTAGCCCAGCCACTGTATGGGGCCGGGCCGGGTTCGTTGCGTGTTTCGCGACATGACAACTACCTGTTCACGTTGTGCTGAAGTCGAATTCGACATGATTGTCCTCATTGATCGAGCGCGCCCGCTCTGAGCGCAGCCTGATTGACGCGAGTGAGAACGTCGTGGAGTTCTTCGAGCTCGGCCAGGCCGACCCCGAGCTTCTCGATCACGGCGGGCGGAATCTTCTCGGCTTCCGCACGTAGCGCAGCACCGGCTTCGGTCAGCTCGACATCCAGTTGCCTCTCGTCGGCCCGGCTGCGGGTGCGCGTGATCAGTCCGGACGCCTCGAGGCGCTTCAGGAGCGGCGAGAGGGTGGGCGAATCGAGTTGCAGCGCGGTCCCGATCTCCTTGACCGCCATCGGGGCCTTTCCCCAGAGAGCGAGCATGACCAGATACTGCGGATGCGTCAGCCCCATCGGTTCGAGCAGGGGGCGGTAGACGGCGAGAACCGCCCGGTTCGCGATCGCGAGCGCGAAACATACCTGCCGGTCGAGAGCGAGTAGATCGTCGCCGGCCTTCTCCTGCTCAATGTCTGCGGTCATGCCACCAGGGTACCAGAATGATTCGTGCAATAACTAGTATTGCACGAATGATTCTGGAGATAGTCGGCGATCCTCGAGGCAGACGCGCAACGAGGGCATCGAGGCCGGTTCGCGGGCCGGAGAAGAACGGCGTCTCCAACCGAACGTGCCGACGCGCGTCGGTCGCACGAAGGTCTCGCATCATGTCGACGATCCGGCTCGAGTCCGGAGCCTCGAAGGCGAGGATCCACTCGTAGTCGCTCAACCCGAAGGAACTCACAGTGTTGGCCCGCACGTCCGGGTAGGCGCGAGCCGCTCGGCCGTGTTCGGCGAGCTGCCGTCGCCGTTCGGCGTCCGGCAGCAGATACCACTCGAGCGATCGGCTGAACGGGTACACGCACACGAACTGCCCCGGCTCCTCATCGGCCACGTACGCCGCGATGTGAGTGCGGTTGAATTCGGCCGGCCGGTGGAGCGCGACCGCACTCCACACCGTCGTACACGCCCGCCCGAGTCGGCAGCGACGAAAACCGGAGTAGGCGGCCTGCAATCCCTCGACGGTGTCGGCATGCGTCCACATCATGAAGTCGGCATCTCCACGTAGTCCTGCGACGTCGTAGATTCCGCGGATCGAAACACCGGACTCGGCAACTCGCTCGAGATAGGCGTGCGCATCGTCCACCACCTCGGCGCGCACATCCGGCAGCGCGCCGGGGGCCACCCGGAACACGGTGAACATCATGAACCGCACGCGCTGATTGAGCTCGGTAAAGCGAGACCTGGTCAAGGGCTCGGGCTACCGCTCGACCGGGGCGCCGACCAACGAGCCGTACTCCACCCAGGAGCCGTCGTAGTTCCGAACGTCGGGGTAGCCGAGCAGTTCGTGGAGAACGAACCAACTGTGCGCCGATCTTTCGCCGATCCGGCAATAGACGATGATGTCCTTCGTCTCGTCGAGGCCGGCGCCGCCGTACAGGGCGCGGAGTTCGTCCTCGCTGAGGAAGGTGCCGTCGTCAGCGGCAGCCTTGGACCACGGCACGTTGACCGCAGTCGGGACGTGCCCCGGGACCTGGGGTTGTTCCTGCGGGAACTGCGCGGGAGCGAGGATCGTCCCGGAGAATTCAGCGGGAGACCGGACGTCGACAAGGTTCTTGTTCCCGATCTGCTCGATCACCTCGTCGCGGTGCGCGCGGATTCCCGACACGGGCTCGGACGCCACGTAGTCGGTGACCGGCCGGGTGACCTTCTCGCTCGACAAGGGCCGGCCGTCGAGCTCCCACTTCTTGCGTCCGCCGTCGAGCAGCCGGACGTCGCGGTGGCCGTAGAGCTTGAAGTACCAGTACGCGTAGGCCGCGAACCAGTTGTTGTTCCCGCCGTACAGGATCACCGTGTCGCCGTTGGCGATGCCTCTCTCGGACAGGAGTTTCTCGAACGATCGCCGATCGATGACGTCGCGGCGCACCGGATCTTGAAGATCGCGCTTCCAGTCGATCCGGACGGCACCGTCGATGTGGTTCGTCTCGTACTGCGCGGTGTCCTCGTCCACCTCGACGAGGACGACGTCGGGGTCGTGTCCGTGTTCGACGACCCATTCGGCGTCGACCAGAAAATTGCTTCTACTCATGGTTCGTCCTTCACGTCGTCGGCAACCGGGGTGTGCACATATAATTAATGCACGATCTATTCGCCTACGCTACAGTTTCGGGCACGCAGTTTCGACAGGAGCACCGATGACAACACCGAAGACCCGCCCTGCGCAGGCGAAGACCCCGCGCACGGAGGGGCAATGGGCACAGGGCGACCGTGAGCCACTCAATGTGAACGAGCAGGTCAAACAGGACGACGACGGCCTCAACGTGCGCAAGAGAATCGAAGAGGTGTACTGCCGTACCGGCGTCGCCGGCATCGACCCGACCGATCGGCGAAGCCGATTCCGCTGGTGGGGGCTCTACACCCAGCGCGCACCTGGCATCGAGGGCGGCCGAACCGCCACGTTGCCGCCGGAAGAGCTCGAGGACGAGCACTTCATGCTCCGCATCCGCATCGACGGAGGGGCACTGACCACTGAACAGTTGCGCGTCGTCGGTGAAGTCTCCCGACTGTTCGCCCGCGACACCGCGGATCTCACCGACCGCCAGAACATTCAGCTGCACTGGATCAGGGTCGAGGACCTACCCGAAATCTGGCGGCGACTCGAAGGGGTAGGCCTCACGACCGCCGAATCCGCAGGCGACACCCCGCGCGTGGTCCTCGGCTCGCCGATGGCCGGCATCGCCGTCGACGAGGTTCTCGACGCCACACCCGCTCTGCACGAGATCACCCGCCGATTGATCGCAAACCCCGAGTACTCTAACCTGCCGCGCAAGTTCAAAACCGCCATCTCTGGCCTCCAAGACGTGGTCCACGAGATCAACGATGTGGCGTTCATCGGTGTCGACCATCCGGTTCATGGCCCGGGACTGGATGTCTGGGTCGGCGGCGGCCTGTCGACGAATCCGCGGATCGGCGAGCGCCTCGGCGCATGGGTACCACTGGAAGACGTGCCCGACGTGTGGATCGGAATCGTCTCCCTCTTCCGCGACTACGGGTATCGGCGACTGCGGGCGAAGGCGCGCCTGAAGTTCCTCGTCTCGGACTGGGGTGTCGAGAAGTTCCGCAACGTGCTCGAAAAGGAATACCTCGGACGCGCGATGCTCGATGGACCAGCACCCGAACCGCTCGACGAACCCCGCGATCACGTCGGTATCCAGCGTCAGAAGAACGGTCTCAACGCCGTCGGGATCGCACCCGTCGTGGGCAGGGTCGGCGGCACCGCGCTGACCGACTTGGCACGAGCAGCGGAAGCATCCGGATCCCGGCGGGTCCGCATCACCCCGATGCAGAAACTCGTCATCCTCGATGTGCCCGACGAACAGGTCGGCTCACTTCGATCGAGTCTCGACGCTCTCGGGTTCCCGTCGAGCCCGTCACCGTGGCGACGGAGCACCATGGCCTGCACGGGCATCGAATTCTGCAAGTTCGGGATCGTCGAAACCAAGGCGCGAGCCGCCGCACTCATCACAGACGTCGAGAAGCGATTGGCCGACGTCCAGGATCAGCTCGAGCACCCGATCACAGTGCACCTCAATGGGTGCCCCAACTCGTGCGCCCGCATCCAGGTCGCCGACATCGGCCTCAAGGGCATGATCGTGACCGATGACGATTCCAACCAGGTCGAGGGATTCCAGGTTCATCTCGGCGGCGGCCTCGGGCTGGATACGAGCTTCGGGCGCAAATTGCGCGGCCACAAGCTTCCAGCCACCGAGGTGCCCGACTACGTCGAGCGGATCGTTCGACGGTACGTGGCCGACCGCGAGGGCTCCGAGAAATTCGCGGCCTGGGTCCAACGCGCCACCGAAGCCGATCTCGCATGATCGGCTGGCACCGCCGGCCACCACGTAATCGCGGCTGAGGCCAGACCTTCCGGAGCGCCCGTCAGTCGAGGTCCGCTACTTGCCGGCGTCGGTGAGGGGTCGCGTCAACTCGCCTGCGCGTGTCGGCGGGGAGGAAGCTGGTTGACCAACTGCTCCCACTCTTCGAATCGGGCGGCTTCGGGCGAGCGCCGACGGGGCGAGGGTCCGGCGGCGAGGTCTACCAGGCTCCGGGCAGCGCCGAGGACGGTCAGATGATGACGCCGGGCGACGTCGAGGAGTTCGTCGAAAGCCTGGGCGTCACTGCAGCCGCGACCGGCGATCAGGATTCCCTTCGCCGTGCCGAGTAGTTCACGTCCGTCGGGACGCCTACGAGGGATCAGGCGTGTCGGGCCGGGAGTCGGAGTCAGTAGTTCGGTGCTGTCCTCGATCATTCCGCGATGCTCCTTCGCTCTCGTGCATCGACCGCCGACCCGCCGGTGTGCCGACGATCCAGTCCGGACGCAAAATGTGAGTCACGTCACTGTCGATGCCTCAACAGTTGTAGCCCACGGCGCCGCGCCTGTCATCTAGACGGATGTCCAGCTGTGCCGTCACATGACAAAGCTCTCAGGTAGTGGCCACCAACAGGTCTTCTCCACTCGACGGGCGCAGGCCGTCGGATCGATCGGCGAAGTAGCGCTCGGCGAGTGAAGTTCCCGCCACATGCTGCGCGCCGTCGAAGCCGGCCTCGCGGGCCAGGGTCAGCATTTCCGGCGGGGTGTAGAAACTGACGAACGGTGTTCCGGCCGCCCGCGCACCGCTCTCGGACGCCCGGAATCCGGGGCGATCGGCGTCGTCGAAACGAGCACGCGCGACAATGGGCCGCCCGAAACCCACTGGTGCCGGCCGGGTCCATGTCCGGGCGAGCCCGCCAGCCGTCGCCCGGAGACGCGAGCTGCAGGCCGATCTCGTCGACGAGCACGTGTGGCGGCGCGTCGACCTGTACGTGCATCGCCCGCCACAGGGCAACTCGCTCGGCCGTACCGTCCGGTCCGTCCGTCTGCTCGCCTGCCGTCGCCATGACGTTCTCGCTCCTCACGGTCAGTTCTCGAGCATCCGATGCCACGCCCAGCTAACGCCCGCCGTTCCCAGCGCATATACCTCGTATGAAACGTTCAGTGAAGCGAGCCACCAGCCTGCTCACGGCTACAGCAGCCGCTCTCCTCGCGTTCGCAACACCCGCACAGGCAGACTCCCCCACCCCCGTCTACTTCCGTGTGGGGAACTTCAACTGCTCGATCGCACCCGACGACAGCGTGGGATGCGATCTGCCACAACCATTGCCGATGGACTTCCCGATCCTCGGCGAGTTCGGACTGCCGTGGCTGGGACCCGTCCAGTACGTCGTCATCGACCTTCCCTGGCTTCCCGCTCACCCCACCTTCTCGCCCGGCACCCCGTTCACCCTGCCCGGCGGCAACCCCGACATCTCCGAGGTCGCCACCAGCCAGAGCTTGTACCAGAAAACGATCACCCACGGGGGAACCACCTGTCTCGCAGGGTTCATGGGAGACGTCACCTGCACCGCCAAGGGACACAGCTTCGTCGTCACCGTCTACGGAATCCACGCCCACTGAACCGGTAGCACACGAACCGGATACCGACTTCGTCGCTCACATGCGCACCCTCACACGGCGAGATGCCGAGCGAGATAAGCGGCGGTGGCGGAGCCGGCCGTCTCGGCAACGACCGTCGGTGGTCCCGAGGCGATGATCCGGCCGCCGTTGTCTCCCCCGCCGGGCCCGAGATCGATCATCCAGTCCGCCGCGGCAATGACCGGCATGTCGTGTTCGACGAGTACGACGGTATTTCCCGCCGCGACGAGCCGTCGCAACACCACCATGAGGCGATCGACGTCGGCAGGGTGCAATCCGGTGGTCGGTTCGTCGAGTACGTAGAGCGTGTGCCCGGATCGGAGGCGCTGCAGTTCGCTGGCGAGTTTGACGCGTTGCGCCTCCCCGCCGGACAGGGTGGTGGCGGATTGGCCGAGCCGCAGATATCCGAGACCGACTTCGGCGAGCATGTCAAGGCTTTTCGCCGCCGCCGGGACGTGACTCAGGAAAGCACGGGCGTCGTCGACCGTCATCGCGAGGACGTCGGCGATCGTCCGGCCGTCGACGAGGACCTCGAGGGTCTCCGCGTTGTATCGTGCGCCCGCGCAGGCCGGGCACGGTGCGGAGGCCTCGGGCAGAAACAGCATGCCGATGGTGATCGAACCGGCTCCCTCGCATTCCTCGCAACGGCCGCCACTGACATTGAATGAGAATCGGCCCGGACTGTATCCGCGTTCCCGGGCAACGGGGTGTGCGGCGAAGAGTTTCCGGATCACATCGAAGAGACCGGTGTAGGTCGCGAGATTCGAGCGCGGAGTCCGCCCGATCGGGGTCTGGTCCACGCGCACCAGCCGGTTGATGTGTCCGAGCCCGTGGGCGGCCACGACCGTCAGCTCGGTGTTCTTCTCGCGCTCCTCGGTCAGTACGACCGTGGAGTCGTCGGCGTCGTCTCCCCCGGTGTCGGCGCCGGGTTCGCTGTCGACGCCGAGGTGTTGGGCGACGACGTCGGTGAGAACCCGGCTCACGAGTGTGGATTTGCCCGATCCGGACACGCCGGTGACCGCGGTGAGCACCCCGAGCGGGATTCGCACGGTCAGATCCCGCAGGTTGTGCATCGTGATGCCGGCGAGTTCGATCCACCTGCTCGGCGGTCCGGGCTCGGGGTAACTCTCGGCGGTTCCGAAAAGGTATCGGCGAGTTATGGATTCGGCGACGTGCGCGAGACCGTCCACCTCACCGCTGTAGAGTACCCGCCCGCCGTGCTCCCCGGCTCCGGGACCGACGTCGACGATCCAATCTGCCGCGCGGACGACGTCGAGGTTGTGTTCGATGACGAAGACGGAGTTGCCTGCCGCGCGTAGCCGCCGCACGGCCGTGACCAGCGCCTCGGTGTCGGCGGGATGCAGGCCTGCGGACGGTTCGTCGAGGACGTACAACACTCCGAACAGACCCGATTGCAGCTGGGTGGCCAGCCGCAGGCGCTGAAGTTCTCCCGGCGAGAGAGTGGTGGTCGAACGGGCGAGACTCAGGTAGCCCAGCCCGAGCTCCGTCAGACCCGCGAGGCGGCCGCAAAGGTTGTCGACCAGCGCCGCGGATGCGCGTTCGGTTGCGTCGCTTGCGGCGGAATCGCGGGATACGACGACGGCGTCGAGGACCGAGGCCAGATCGGCCAGTGACAGTTCCGTGGCGTCGGCTATGTCGAGGCCGGCGAACCGGACGGCCAGCGCCTCGGGGCGCAGCCGTTTGCCGTTGCAGGCACTGCAGGGCCGGGACACCAGATATCGGGCGACCTTCGCCCGCTGGGTTGCGCTCTTCGTCGTCGCGTAGGTGTGCAGAATGTAGGTGCGGGCGCTCGAGAACGTTCCCTGGTAGTCGCGCACCATCTTGCCCGGGTCGCGCACGGGTGACACCGTGACCGTGGGTTGCTCCTCGGTCGTGAGGATCCACTCACGCTGGTCTTCCGGGAGCTCGGACCAGGGGCGGTCCACGTCGATACCGAGTGTGTCGAGGATGTCGCGGTAGTTCTTGCCCAGCCAGGCGCCGGGCCATGCGGCGACGGCACCGCCGCGGATACTTCGGCTCGGGTCCGGCACCAGGGCATCGATATCGACGTCGTGGGTGCGTCCGAGGCCGTGGCAGGCTGGGCATCCGCCTTCGGGTGTGTTGGGCGAGAAGGCGTTCGAGTCGAGGACGGGGGCGTCCGGCGGGTAGGTACCGACTCGGGAGAACAGCATCCGCAGCACGTTCGAGATATGGGTGAGGGTGCCGACCGACGATCGGGCGGAGGTGTGACCGCGGGCCTGCTGCAAGGCAACCGCCGGTGGAAGCCCGGTGATGTCCCCAACCCTGGGCGCTCCGATCTGATCCATCAGCCGGCGTGCGTACGGGGTGACGGACTCGAGGAACCGCCGTTGCGCTTCGGCGTAAATGGTGCCGAAGGCCAACGACGACTTGCCCGATCCCGAGACTCCGGTGAACGCGACGATGCAGTCCCGGGGAATGACCACATCGACGTGGGCGAGGTTGTGTTCGCTGGCGTCGAACACTGCGATGCCGTTGAAGTCCTGGGCACGTCGCGTTGCAGCCTGCGGTGCGGGATCGAAGGTGGGCACAACTGCTCCCGGTGTCGGTTCGTGCTCGGACAGGTTACGTCCCAGTCTTACTCGAGGGGTGGAACCATGTGTACTGGCGCCGCTCTCTCGGCGAGAGTCCGCCCCGGATTCCGGCCCGACCAATGCCATCAGCTCACCTGTGCCAACTTGATCGCCGCGGCCTCGATGGTGTCCTCCGAGAGCAGGACCTCGAGGGCGGCGTCGCCGAGCGGGATGAAACTGTCGTCGCTCGTGACGCGTGCGAGCGGCCCGGTGAAGCCGTCGTCGACCAGTGCCGCGACCACGCCTTCGGACACACCCCCCGATGTGCGGGTCTCGTCGACGACGAGCACCCGTCCGGTGGCGTTCGCCTCCCGGAGGATGTCGTGCACGGGTAGCGGTGCGAGCCACCGCATATCCACCACACGCGCGGCGATGTGCGACTTCTCCAGCCGGCGCGCGACCCGCAGACTCATCCGGACCCCGTTGCCGAACGTGACGATCGTCAGGTCGGTACCGTCACCGTACGTGCGGGCGGAGCCGATCGGCACATGGTTCTCGGCCCGCTCCACCGGATCCGGATACGCGGCCAGCCACCGCTCGTCACCGTCCTCGTACAGATCCCGGGTGTGATACAGCGCAATCGGTTCCAGATACACACACAGCGCCCCCGCGGTCCGCGCGGCCGCCGCGCACGTGTGCATCATGGCCGCGGCGTCGTCGGGGCGCGCCGGCGACGCCACGACGATACCGGGGATGTCACGCAATGCGGCGACGGCATTGTCGTTGTGGAAATGACCGCCGAACCCCTTCTGATACCCGTATCCCGCGACCCGCACCACCATCGGATTGCGATACTGACGGTCGGAGAAGAACTGCAACGTCGCACCCTCCCCGCGGATCTGATCGGCGGCATTGTGCAGATACGCCAGGTACTGGATCTCCGGGATCGGCAACAACCCGGACACCCCCGCGCCCAGCGCCAGTCCCAGGATCGCCTGCTCGTCGAGAAGCGTGTCGAACACGCGCGCCGACCCCGCCTTCTTCATCAGACCCCGCGTCACCCCGTAGACCCCGCCCTTGCGGGCCACGTCCTCACCGAACACCAGCGCCTCGGGGTACTCGATGAGAACATCGAGCAGGGCGCGGTTGATCGAGAGGGCGAGAGTCAGTAGGCCCTCGTCTTCGGGCATTGGGCTGCCGACGATCTGGGCTCGGCGGGCCGGGTAGGTCCGTCGTGGTTCGGCGGCCATCGCCTCGTCGAGTCCCTCGGTCAGTGGCCGCATCACTGCGGCGGGACTGTCGAGCTGCGGCAGCTCGCTGACTTCCTGCGCGAGCGCGGCTACCTCGGCGCGCTTGTCGTCGTAGAGCGCGAGGACGTCGTTGGGGCTCAGGTGCCCTCGCTCGATCAGCAGCTTCGCCGTGCACAGCACCGGATCCCGGTCGAAGTCTGCGGTGATCTCGGTCGTGGTGCGATAGGCGGCTTCGAAGTCGGAGCCGGCGTGGCCCATCAACCGCACGGTGCGCAGGTGCAGGAACGCCGGCTTGCGGTGCCTGCGAACCCAGTCGGCGGCATGCTTCGCGGTGGCGTAGGCCATCGGGAGGTCGGATCCATCGACCGTGAAGTACTCGAGACCCTCACGGTTGCCGAAGTTCGCGGAGATCCACCCCTTCGGCGTCCTGGTGCTGATGCCGATCCCGTTGTCTTCGCAGACGAACAACAGCGGAAGCGGAAGTCCCTGGAAGGCCGAGTGGATGGCGGTGTTGATCGCGCCGATCGCGGTCGAGTGATTCGCCGAGGCGTCGCCGAAACTGCATACCGCGATCGCGTCCTCGGGCCACGCGGAGAGCACGTTCAGTTTGGCGGCGCGGGCGATGGAGAAGGCGACGCCGACCGCGCGGGGCAGGTGAGATGCGATCGTCGAGGTCTGGGGAATGATATTGAGGTCGTGGCGGCCGAACACCTTGTGCCGGCCGCCGGACATCGGTTCCTCGGTGGCGGCGACGACGCCGAGAAGCACATCGCGCAGCGGGTTGCTGCCCCGGACCTGCCGGGCGCGTTGGAGGAAGAACGCACCGGAACGGTAGTGCAGCAGCGCCGGGTCGGTGGGTCGGAGGGCTCCCGCGACGACGGCGTTGCCTTCGTGCCCGGACGAGCCGATCGTGTAGAAGCCCTTGCCCTTCGCGCGAAGCCGTCGGGCAACCAGATCCAGGTGCCGACTGCCCAATTGAGAATCGAACAGGTCCAGGGTTTGCTGCACGAACAGGCTCGACGCTGTCTCGACGGGCTGGTCGTGATCGCTCGCTCCCGGACGTGTCGTATCGGCCATCGCGGCGACGGTGGTGGTGAAGTGATCATCGATCTGTTCGGCCATGAGTCCGGCTCCTGAGGGGCAGGTGATCGTCGTCTGCTGGGCGGTGCAACGGGTGGGGTCAGACGATGTTTGTCTCGCCTGCGCCGATACCGGCCTGCGCGAAACGGTCCAGGGTGAACGAGCTGATGTCGTATCCGGGCTCTTTGCTGTGGTAGAGGTCGCGCACGATCTCGCCGGTCGCCGGTCCCATCAGGAAGCCGTGGCCGGAGTAGCCGGTGGCGATGAGCAGGCCCTCGACCTCGGTGGAGCGGTCGATGATCTGGTTGCGGTCGGGGGTGACCTCGTAGAGGCCGGCCCAACCGGTGCTGATGCCGTAGTCCAGTACGGCCGGCACCCGGGTCTCGGCGATGGCGCCCAGTCCCATCAGCCAGTCCTCGAGTTCGAACTTGAGGTTGAACCCTTCGCGCTCGTTCGGGTCGGACCAGCCCAGAAGCAGGCCTTTACCTTCCGGGTGGAAGTAGAAGTTCGACGGGAAGTCGATGGTCAGCGACGGCGAGGATGCGGGCAACTCGGACAGCGGCTCGGTGAAGGCGATCTGTCGGCGGACGGGAACGACGGGGATGTTCACCCCGAGCATGTTGCCGATGCCGGCCGACCAGGCTCCGGCGGCGCAGACCACGGTGTCGGTCTCGATGCGTCCGTGTTCGGTCACGACTGCGGTAATGGTGCCGCCGGTGCTCTCGATGTCGGTGACCGCGCAGTGGCGGACGATGCGGGCGCCGTGTCGACGGGCAGCGGCGGCGTATCCCATCACGACCGATTCTGGGGTGGCCTTGCCGTCCTGGGGTGACCAGGAGGCGGCGAGGAGTCCGTCTGTGCTGATGAGCGGCGAGATCTTCTGTGCTTCTTCGGGGGTGACCATGCGGCTCGGAACGCCGTGGCGGTTCTGCAGTGCGACGCTTTCGGTGAAGATGTCGACGTTGGCCTGGTCCGAGAGGAGATAGAGGTAGCCGTCGCGGCTGAAGTCGATCTCCTGGTGGTACTCCTGCGCGAATCGCGAATACACGTCGAGGCCGCGCAGACCGATCGCGATGTTGGCTTCGTTGCTGAAGGAGGCGCGAACACCGCCGGCGGCCTTGCACGTCGACCCGCAGGCCAACTCGTCCTTTTCCAGGAGGACAACATCGGAGACCCCCGATTCGGCGAGGTGGAACGCAATGCTGGCGCCGATGACGCCGCCGCCGATCACGACGACGGACGCCTGTTCGGGGAGTTCCTTGCTCATGTCGTCCTCTTCTTTCCTTCGAGAGTAGTGATGTAATGCCCTACCGGTTTCGGGGACACCCGACGAACGACCAGGTCGATGCATTTGCCTGAATGAATGGGGCGCGCCCGCTGACCGGAGTGGGTCACACAGTTGCGCGTGGTTGGTGTCGAACCTTCTAGAACGCGGCGGTGTGCGGGGCACGACCGCGGAGCACCATGGCTTCGCGCACGCGCTCCTGGGCGGTGGTGCGGGCTACCTCGTGGGTGGTCCGCCCCTGCACCTTCGACGCATCGAGGGTGTCGATGGTGCTGGCGCGCAGCTTGTTCGAGATGTTGTCGAACACGGCTGCCGGTTCCGGACGGATTCCGGAGTAGCGGGCGTCCATCGCCACGGCTGCGGCAACCACGCCGCCGGCGTTGGCGATGAAATCCGGAACCACGGTCACGCCGCGGTCGAACAGCACCGACTGTGCTTCGGGGTTGCTCGGCAGGTTCGCGCCTTCGACAACGATCTTGGCCGGCAACGTCCGGGCGAGATCGACGTCGATGACGTCCTGCAACGCTGCCGGGATCAGGACGTCCGCGGTCACCGAGAGTTCTTCCCCGGCAGCGAGAGGCTTCGCGTCGGAGTACTGGTCGACGAGACCGTCACCGTACTGATCACGCAGGTCGAGCAAGGTGGCGACGTCGAGCCCGTCCGGGTTGTGGAGGCCACCCTGCGAGGTGGACACAGCGACGACGGTGGCCCCGAGTTCGGCGAGGCGCTTCGCGCTCGCCGCTCCGACCGCTCCGAAGCCCTGGATGGACACGCTCAGCGAACCGGTGGACAGGCCGAGGGTCTGCGCGGCGGCGTCCGCCGACTCCGCGACACCGTGGCCGGTGACCCCGAGCTGGTCGTACGGGAGCCCGCCGAGCGCGTGAGGGGTGCCCACCGCGCCGCCGCGACCGTCGACCTCGTCGAGCATGATCGCGGCGTCCTTCTCGGTCAATCCCACGTCGAGCCCGAAGACGTACTCCTCGGGGACCTCGTTGCGCAGTGCCCGGACGAAGGCACGCAGCACCGCTTCCTTGGAGGAGGCAGTCGGGTCGGCCCAGATACCGGCCTTGGCGCCGCCGTAGAAGAGGTCGACCCCCGCCCATTTCCAGGTCATGTTGCGGGCCAGCCTGGCGACCTCGCCGACACTGACCGTGGTGGACATGCGGGTGCCGCCCTTGCCCATTCCGCGGGCAGTGTTGTCGATGACCAGAACGCCGCGCATGCCGGTGCGTGCGTCGGAGACACACACGACCTTCTCCGGGCCCCATTCGTCGATCAATTCGAACATCGTCGTTGCTCCTCGTGCGATTCGAAAGCGGGGATGTCAGCCGAAGTTGACGCCCTGAGCCAGGGGCAGCTCGCGGGAGTAGTTGATGGTGTTGGTTGCCCGGCGCATGTAGGCGCGCCAAGCATCCGAGCCGGATTCGCGGCCGCCGCCGGTGGTCTTCTCGCCGCCGAATGCGCCGCCGATCTCGGCGCCGGACGTGCCGATGTTGACGTTGACGATGCCGCAGTCCGAACCGTCGGCGGCGATGAACCGCTCGGCCTCACGCTGGTCGGTGGTGAAGATCGAGGACGACAGGCCCTGCGGGACGTCGTTGTGCAGGGCGATCGCCTCCTCGAACGTGTTGTAGGTCAGCACGTAGAGGATCGGGGCGAAGGTTTCGTCCTTGACGATCTCGCTCTGGGCCGGCATCCGCACGATCGCCGGCTCGACGTAGTACGAGTCTTCGCTGCTCGGGCGGCGTTTTCCGCCGACGAGGATCTCGCCGCCTTGCGCGACCGCCTTCTCGAGGGCCGCGGTCATGTTGGCGTGGGACTTGCCGTCGATCAGCGGGCCCACGAGGGTGCCGTCGGCGAACGGGTCACCGATCGGGAGGCGGCCGTAGACCTGGGAGATCCGGTCGATCAGCGCGTCGGCGATGTCCTGGTGGACGATGATGCGGCGCATCGAGGTGCAGCGCTGGCCGGCGGTTCCGGCAGCGGCGAAAACGATTCCGCGGGTAGCGATGTCGAGGTCCGCCGACGGTGTGACGATCGCAGCGTTGTTTCCGCCGAGCTCGAGGATCGCGCGGCCGAAGCGGGCGGCGACGCGGGGAGCGATCTGCTCACCCATCCGCTCGGAACCGGTAGCGCTGATCAACGGCACCTTCGGGCTGTCGATCAGGGCCTGGGTGTCGGCGGCACTCGCCGAGACGAGGACATTCAGGTTGGCCGGGGCGCCGGATTCTTCTGCGGCACGGTCGAACAGCGCCGAGCATGCGGCGGCGGTGAGGGTGGTCAACTGAGCCGGCTTCCAGACCACCGAATCCCCGCAGACGATGGCAAGAGCCAGGTTCCAGGACCACACCGCGGCCGGGAAGTTGAACGCCGAGACGACACCGACGACACCGAGCGGGTGCCAGGTCTCCATCAGTCGGTGTCCGGGACGCTCCGAGGGCATGGTGCGGCCGTCGAGCTGCCGGGACAGACCAACCGCGAAGTCGCAGATGTCGATCATCTCCTGGACCTCGCCAAGGGCCTCCGAGCGGATCTTGCCGACCTCGATGCTGATCAGGTTGGCGACGTCTTCCTTGTGCTCGGTGAGCAGTTCACCGAGGCGTTTGATCAGGAATCCGCGGACCGGGCCGGGAACGGTGCGCCACTGCAGAAACGCCTCGTGGGCGGCATCGATCGCGGCCTCGACGTCGGCGGCGCCGGCCGCGGGATAGTCGAACAGGCGCTCCCCCGTGACCGGGGTGCGGGTGGTGATGGTGTTCTCGACCCCAGCGGTGTCGAGTACGGCCGGGTCGACCCCACATCGCTGCAGGCTGGTGCGTGCGAGCGTGCGCAGTTCGTCGGTGGTGGGCAGGGCGATGGTCTCGGCGACAGCGGTGCTCATTTACTTGACTCCTTGGGTAGCGATGGGTGCCGGTTCTTCGATGGGTCCGCAAATTTCCAATTGGTTGGCAACGTGATCGAGGGATGCGCGGCGGATCCCGTCGTAGAGCGTGTACGGGTCGTGCAGTGGGCGGCCCAGAACTCCTTCCATCCAGGCGGCGTCGATATCGGTCGTCGACTGTGTGGTGTCCTTGTGTCCGTCCGAGGTCAGGTTGGACTGGAAGATCCCGGCCGCGGATCTCGGCAGGAAATCCTCGTAGACGATCGGCTCCGGGCGGACCCAGCCCTGATCGATCAGATCCTGGAGTGATCGCCCGGGCACCGTGCCGTTGCGCTGCTTGTCGGTGTCGACCCGGTAGGTGAAGTACGCCAGATCGTGCAGGGCAAGCCCCTGCTCGGTGGCGGGCACCTGCTGGTTCCACAGCTCGGCGGCGATCTCGTTGCGTACCTCGGCCGACACCGGAGCGGTCGCGGCCGCCTCTCGGACCGCCTGCTCGACCTCGACGGTCAATCGGTCGTAGACCTCGCGGCCGCGGACGGTGGCGGCGATACCGCGGGCCTCCACCTCACCGAAACGCACCCGCAGTGAACCCTTCTCGACGCTGCCGTCGGGTTCGCGGAACACCCGCGGTTCGGCGAGAGCCCGGAACGAGGTCTGCCGCAGCAGCAGATCCGGACCGGCCCACCGCGGCGGACCCTGGATCGTGTCGATCATGTCGATCCGGCGACGCTCCATGCGGGCGTAGAGATCGTCGATGTCGAGCACGCGAGGGGTCAGGTGGTTGATGTGTGTGCTGGTGACGCCACCGATATCGGCGGCCACCGAGGAGACCTGCTCGAGTTCGCGGTACCAGGCGCGGTCGACGGCCTCGGTGGACAGCTTGAATGCCGCGGTGGCCAACGTCAGGAACATCTCGGCGTCACCGGAATTCAGCCCCCGGTACTCGGTCGCCCGGTCGGCGAGGACCAGCAGTTCGGTGGTGAACAGCCTGCGCTTGGCGAGGAAGCTTTCCAGGCGTTGCTGCAGATCGGCGCTGAAGAAGCGGCGATCCGAGGGCACCAGCATGGAGGTGAACACCCGGAAGGGGTTGCGCGCCAGTTCGTCCGGGTCCGTCGGACGGAAAGCCGTCGAGACGACCGGAACCGAACTGGCAGCGGCCTCGCGCAGGTCGTAGAACCCGACCGGGTACATGCCCATAGCCGCGAACACGCGGGCGACCTGGGCCATCTCCTGCGGGGTGCCCACTCGGATGGCCCCGTGACGTTCGGCGGTGACCCGGGCGATGGAACCCAGACGTTCTGCGCCCGCACCGAGATCCGACAGCACGGTGTCGTTGACGGCCTGCGATACCTCGAGCAACGTGGTGTATGCGGGAACTTCCTTCCCGTACAGATGCGAGAGACGGCGAGCGAACTCGGCGCGCAGTTCCCACTGCTGGGTGATCGGCATGGCGTGCAACTCCAGGGTCGATGAGGATCGGGTGAGATCGCGATCGTGGTCGCCGGCCGGCTACGAAGAGCTCCGACGTGTCCGACGTTTCGTTCCGCACGTTCATCGTGGTCCGCGGAAATGAATAGCACCAGCGAAGAAAGTTTGCCACCACCGTTTAGAATCTCTATATGAATATGAGCTTGGCGCACCTCGTGGCACTCCGAGAGCTGGCCCGGCGTGGAACGATGGTCGCGGTCGCCGAGGAACTCGGGTACACCGCGGGCGCCGTATCACAGCAGATCGCAGCCTTGGAGAAAGCCGTCGGCTCCCGGCTCGTCACCAAGGTGGGTCGCAACGTCGTGCTCACCGATTCCGGGACCGTTCTGGCCGAGCACGCGGTGAAGATCTTGAGCGCGGAGCAGCGGGCCCTCGACGCGCTTCGCGCGGTGCACGACGACGTCGCTGCGCCTCTTCTTCTCGGCACCTTCGGCAGTACCGCTGCGGCGTTGTTGCCACCGGTGGTGGCCGCAGCGCAGCGCAAGTACCCGCATCTCGCCCTGAGCAGCCGTGAACTCGACGTCGACGAGGCCGCCACCGCGGTCCAACGCGGTCAGGTCGACGTCGCCTTCGGGCTGGACTACCCCAATTCACCGATGCCCCGCACACCGGATATCGAGATGATCACCCTGCGCAGCGAGCGATTCGGACTCGCCGTCTCCTCCGGTGCCTACGGCATCCGCACCGAAGGCACCATCGATCTGCGCGAGGCCGCGGAGTGGAACTGGATCCTGCCGCCCGCGGAAACCCAGTTCGGTCGCGCTGTTCGTATCGCCTGCCGCCAGGAGGGTTTCGAGCCGATCGTGCGGCACGAAATCGTCGACACCGCCGTGTCTCTGGCGCTGGCCGGAAAGGGGTTGGGGGCGGCGCCGGTCACCGACCTGATGATGAGGCTCAACAGTTCGGTGCCGATCATCCGCGTCGACCTGGAGCAGGAGATCGGTCGGCGAATCGTCCTCATACGCCTCGCCGGCTCGGATACCAGGCCTACGGTGCGGGCCGTCACCGACATCGTGCGCGCCGCGGTCGACCCGGCGGCGGCCGAGTAGATCTGATCGCCTGATCGGAGAAACAGCAGTCAGGCCTGCTCGCCGTTGCGCCCCTCTTCGGTGCCGAGATGCTCGAAGATGAAGCGCCCGAGGGTGAGGCCGACATGCAACTCGAGGCGCTGCGCACCCACCGAAAGATCGAGGCCGGTGATTTCCTCGATCTTCGCGAGGCGGTAGTACAGGGTCTGGCGGTGAATGCCGAGTACACCGGCCGTGGCGCCGGTGTCACCCGCCTGGTCCAGGTAGGTCCGCGCGGTGACGAGCAGGTCGATGTTGCGGTGGTCGAGCAGGGCCCGCACGGACGGGGTGAGGACTGCATCGGCGAGGACGCTGGTGGGTCCGCATGAGGACAGCCGGTAGATGCCGAGTTCTTCCCAGTAGGCGATCGGTCCCATCGATTCGTCGTGCCGGGCGACCCGGACGCCGAGTTTGGCCTGCTGCCAGCTTCGGCGCGCAGATCGCAACCCCTGATACGAACCCCCCACACCGACCAGAGCGCCGGCACCCGCGCCGCTCTCGGCAATGGACCGAACGGGGTCGACGGCGCCGTCGCCGGCGGGAACCATGACCGCGGTCAGCGATCCGATCGGTGCCAGCAGGGTGCGGGTGCCGGGGGCGGGCAGGAGACCGTCGACGGCCAGCACGGTCAACGCACTGCCGTCCGGGAAGAGTCCGGAGTCTTCGATGCGAGTAATCGCACGGGCGAAAGCCTTTCGGTCACCCTCGAGGAGGTCTGCGACGGCGACCGCCATATCGTCCCGGCCCCGGGAGGTGTGTGCGAGTTGTGCGCCCGCCTGCCCGGCCAGGGACATCGCGGCGGTGAGATCGCCGTCGGACACGGCGCCGTTCTCATCCGGAAGGACGAACAGATATCCGTACGCCGTGCCTGCGCAGCGGGCCGGAAGGCAGATCCGCGACGACGCCTCGATGTCTGGATTCTCTGGCGTAATTACTGGGCGCGTGGTATCCGCAATCCCGAAACTTTCGTACCACGCACGCGCCTCCGGCGGGCAACTGCGGGCGAGGATCGACTGCACCCGAT
The DNA here is from genome assembly GCF_011603105.1 of Rhodococcus sp. A14. Classification (NCBI taxonomy): domain Bacteria; kingdom Bacillati; phylum Actinomycetota; class Actinomycetes; order Mycobacteriales; family Nocardiaceae; genus Rhodococcus; species Rhodococcus sp. A14. The sequence continues at coordinate 71,320 of NZ_JAAOQS010000018.1, forward strand.
CTTTGTCGACGTCCGGCGACTGGGTGCTGTAGGCGATCAGCGAAAAGGCCCGGTCGACCAGGACCACCGATGACGACAGGCGTTCGGCCACCTCGGTGACCACTTCATCGAGATTCACTCCACCATCTCCGTGAACAGCGTATTTCGTGAGCGATAACTATGGCGATCATTCCGAGTCGGCCATACAAGTGTCTGACTGTCGGGGCGGAAAGTTCTGACACCTGTCCCTAGCATGCTACGTGATCGGCCGTTACGTTGATCACACACGAACGGAAGTCCGCCATCTGGCTGGGCCCTGGACGGCATTTCCGTCCTCGGCCCGTCACGGTATCTCGGCGTCCGATCGCGCCTGCGACCACCGGGGCACAGCTCGCGCTTTCGATCTCGTGTCCGACTCGACCTTTGGAGCGTTTGATGTCCACTCTCGAACAACCGCCCGAGACGTTGCAGAAGTCTCTGAAACAACGACACCTCACCATGATCGCGATCGGAGGTGTCATCGGCGCAGGCCTCTTCGTGGGATCGAGCGCCCTGCTGCACACCTCCGGGCCCGCAGCATTCGTGTCCTACGCGATCACCGGTGTCGTCATCGTCCTCGTGATGCGCATGCTCGGCGAAATGGCCACCACCAACCCGTCGACCGGATCGTTCGCCGGCTATGCACGCAAGGCCTTCGGGGGGTGGGCAGGCTTCACCACCGGCTGGCTGTACTGGTTCTTCTGGGTCGTCGCGGTCGGCGCCGAAGCCGTCATCGGCGGCAAATTGCTGCAACGCTGGATCGACCTGCCCTCCTGGGTGATGGCGGTCGTCCTGTTGCTGGCCATGGTCGCCACGAACCTCCGCTCGGTCCGCAACTTCGGCGAGTTCGAGTACTGGTTCGCAGGTATCAAGGTCGCCGCGATCCTGCTGTTCCTCGGCCTCGGTGCCGCCTACGTCTTCGGGCTGTGGCCCAGCCATTCCGCTGACTTCTCCAACCTCACCGATCACGGCGGCTTCACCCCCAACGGTTGGACCGTCATACTCTCCGGCGTCGTCGTCGCCGTCTTCTCCATGGTCGGCCCCGAAATCGCCACCATCGCCGCAGCCGAATCCGCCGAACCGGAGAAGGCCGTCGCCAAGGCCACCAATTCCGTGATCGCCCGCATCGGGTTCTTCTACATCGGCTCCGTGCTGCTGCTCGCCATCATCGTGCCCTGGACCGACGTCAAGGTCGGCCAGTCGCCGTTCGTCGACGCCCTCACCCACATGGGCATCCCCGGCGGACCCGACATCATGAACGCTGTGGTGCTCGTCGCCGTACTCTCCTGCCTGAACTCCGGCCTCTACACCTCCTCGCGGATGCTCTTCACCCTCGCGCACAAAGGCGATGCGCCACAGAGCATCGCAAAGCTGGACAAGCACGGCGTTCCCCGCAACTCGCTGCTCCTTGCGACCCTCGTCGGCTTCGCCTGCATCGGCCTCGACTACCTCTCCCCCGAAACCGTCTTCGCCTTCCTGCTCAACGCCTCCGGCGCCACCATCCTGATGGTCTACCTGATGATCGCGATGTCGCAGATCAAACTGCGCGGCCTGATGACCCGAGAAGAAGTCGCCCGACTCCGCCTGAAGATGTGGCTGTTCCCCTACCTGTCTATCCTCGCCGCCGGCGGCATCCTCGCCGTGCTGGTGTCGATGTTCTACGTCGAATCGTCGCGCTCGCAGATCTCCCTGAGCGTCGGAGCCCTTGTCGCGACGTTGATCGCCTACCGGCTTCGCCGTCGCATCAACCCCCAGCGTCCGCTCGCGGACAACATCTCCGTTCCCGCTCCTGGGCCGATCACCAGGCCCGCCTCGAAGTAGCACCCGGGGTGGCGGCGAGTGAGACCCACGGTCTCCCGCCGTCACCCCCTTTGTTTGTGTGCACGCCCGAGAGGGGTGCTCCCGCACATGGTGTGCTGGAGCACCCCTCTCGACGTTTCCGATCCGAGGGACCACCGATGGTCAGTCCCGTCGACGCACAGCATCGGCGTCGAGCTGAGCGGCGAGCAACTGCGCCAAGTGGTCACCGCGACGATCGGTCAGATCCGACAACTGGGTCCGGCAGGAGTAGCCGTCGGCCAGGATCGTCGTGTCCGCATCGGCCCCCACCACGGCGGGCAGCAATTGCTGTTCGGCGACAGCCACCGACACCTCGTAATGCCCCTTCTCCACGCCGAAGTTGCCGGCCAACCCGCAGCATCCGCCCAGTCGCTGAACCTGCGCACCGGCCTTCTCGAGAAGCTGCGCGTCCGGACTCCACCCCATCACCGAATGATGATGGCAGTGCGGCTGCGCGACAACGGACTTGCCTTGGAGAGACGGCGGTTCCCACCCTCGGTCCGTCAACAGTTCCGCGAGGGTGCGAGTTGCCTCGGCGACCGGTTCTGCCGCCGACGTACCCAGCAGTTCCGCGGCGTCCGAGCGCAACACACCCGTGCAGGACGGCTCCATTCCGACGATCGGAATTCCGGCCGCGGCACTACCGGACAGTGCGTCCACGGTGCGGCCGAGGATCTTCTTCGCCGCGGTGAGCTGCCCGGTGGAGATCCAGGTGAGCCCGCAGCACTGCTGCTTGTCGGTCAGTTGCGGCCGGTAACCGGCGGCCTCGAGCACCTGCACCGTGGCGTGCCCGACTTCGGGGGTGAAGTAGTTGGTGAACGAATCCACGAACAGCAATACCGGGTCACCGGTAGTGGCACGGTCGTTTTCCGTGGTCTTGAACCAGGACCGGAACGTCTGCTTCGCGAACGGTGGGATGGTGCGGCGCTTGTCCACCCCGGCCGACGACAACGCCAGCGGTCCGATGCCGGGAACGCGCATCGTGGCGTTGACCAGACCGGGCGCGCGGCTGGCGATCTTCGCCCAGCGCGGGAGCCACCCCAGCGAGTAGTGCGAGGCGGGCCGGACGCGGCCCTTGTAGCTCTGGTGCAGCACTTCGGATTTGAACGCGGCCATGTCGACACCGGTCGGGCAGTCCGAGGAGCACCCCTTGCAGGACAGACACAGGTCGAGGGCGTCGTGAACTTCGGGTGATCGCCAGCCACCCTCGATGCCGGTGCCGTTGATCATCTCCTGCAGCACGCGCGCGCGGCCGCGGGTGGAGTCCTTCTCCTCCCGGGTCGCCTGATACGACGGGCACATCACTCCCCCGGTGGCGGTGTTGTCGGCCCGGCATTTTCCGACGCCGGTGCAGCGGTGCACCGCCTGGGTGAAGTCGCCGTCGTCGTGGTGGTAGGCCAGGGCCAGGTTGCGGCGCAGGAGTGGGGCTGCGGGGATGCGCAGGTCCGCGTCGACCGGACGGGGGTCGACCACGACACCGGGGTTGAGGATGTTGTCTGGGTCGAAGACGTGCTTGACGGCAGCGAAGAGATTCATTGCGTCCGGTGAGTACATCAGCGGTAAGAGTTCGCTGCGGGCGCGACCGTCCCCGTGCTCCCCGGACAGGGATCCGCCGTAGCCGGCGACGAGTGTGCTCGCCGAGACCAGGAAGTCGCGGAAGATGCCGCTGCCGCCGGGCTTGTCCAGCGGCCAATCTATGCGCACGTGCAGACATCCGTCACCGAAGTGCCCGTACGGCAGGCCGGTGACGTGGAATTCGTCCATCAGGGCGTCGAAGTCGCGTAGGTAGTCGCCGAGCATGGCCGGCGGTACTGCCGCGTCCTCCCAGCCCGCGTGTGCGGGCAGGCCGGCGGGACTGCCGCCGGCGAGTCCGGCACCATCGGCGCGGATCCGCCACAGCTGGGCGGTACGGCCCGCGTCGGTGACCACGAGGCTGTCCACGGCTCCGCAGTCGCGTCCGACCTGCTGGGCCCTGGCGATCGTCTCGTCCAGGTCGTCGCCGACGACCTCGACGAACAACCAGGCCGCCCCGGTGGGCAACGGCGGAACCGCGTCCGGGCCGCGGCGCTCACGCACGACCTCGACGATCCGGGAATCGATACCCTCGCAGGCGGTCGGATCGAACTTCAGCACCAGCGGGGTCGCGTCGCCCGCCGACGCGATGTCGGCGTATCCCAGCACGACCAGGACACGGTGGGCGGGCTCGGACACCAAGCGGACTGTCGCACGAGTTGCCACCGCGAGGGTGCCCTCCGTGCCGACCAGCATGCGGGTCACGTCGAACCGATTCTCCGGCAGGAGGTGTTCGAGGGCGTATCCGGACACCTGACGGCCGAATTGCCCGAGTTCGGTACGAATGGTCGCCAAACCGGCGCGGGTGACCTGCTGCAATGCACTCAGTGCCGGGGAAGCCGTCACCTCGCCGGCCGAACCCAGGTGCAACGACTCCCCGGTTCCGGTCAGCACGTGCAAACCCGTCACATTGTCCGAGGTCCGGCCGTATCCGAGCGTGCGTGAACCGCAGGCATTGTTTCCGATCATGCCGCCGATGGTGCAGCGGGTGAACGTCGACGGGTCGGGCCCGAATCGCAGGCCGTGCGGTGCAACGGCCTGCTGCAGCACCGTCTGAATCGTCCCCGGCTCGACGGTGGCGGTCTGTGCGTCCCTGTCGATCGAGAGCACCCGGTTCATGTGTCGGCTGAAGTCGAGAATCAGTCCCGTCCCGACAGCGTTACCGGCAACGGACGTGCCGCCACCTCGCGAGGTCAGCGGCACGCCCTCTCGGCGGCACACCTCGAGGGCGGCAGCGACCTCGTCGGCATGGCGTGGCCGCGCGACGACCAGTGGCCGCACCCGGTACAGGGACGCATCGGACGAGTAGGCAGCGCGGGTGGTGCCGTCGGAGAGAACATCGCTCACTCCCGAACTGCGCAGCTCAGCGGCCAGTGATTCAGCGGAGATCATTCGTAGCATGCTACAACCTCTAGCATGCTACGAACAGCCCTGAGTTGTTACAGTGATCGGGTGGCAGACGAAGCGCTCGAACTCGAACCGCTCACCCCGTTCACGGGCCGACGGATGGAGCAGGCGATCGCGGCGGTACGGGCGGCCATCGACGACGGCCGCATGAAACCAGGAGTGAAGTACTCGGTCTACCAACTCGCCGAGGGCCTGGGCATCTCCCGAACCCCGGTGCGGGACGCTTTGCTGCGCCTGGAAGAAGTGGGACTCATCAAGTTCGAAGCACGCCAGGGCTTCCGCATTCTCCTCCCCCGGCCGAAGGAGATCGCGGAGATCTTCGCAGTCCGGTTGGCCCTGGAACTTCCCGCGGTCCGCAAGGCCGCAACCGTGGCCGACTCCACGCTCTCGGACGCACTGCTCCGGCAACGACGCCTGATGCAGGACGCCGCCGCGGGCGGCGACGAACACGAGTTCGCCCACCACGATCTCGGGCTTCACGACCTGATCCTCGACGCCGCCGACAACGCCCGTGCCCGTGCGATCGTCAAGACCCTGCGTGAGACCACCCGGCTACTCGGGGCCAACACCGCCGACAGGACCCGAACTCTCACCGACATCGACGACGAGCATGCGCCCATCATCGATGCCATCATCGCCGGGGACCCCGACCGAGCCGAAGCCGCGATGCGCGTTCACCTCGTCAACACCGGGAAACTTCTTGTCACCCAAGCTGTTCTCAGCGACGACTCAGGCCTCTCCGTCGACGAGATCTGGTCGGCCGTCATCGCCTGACCAACGCGTCAGCTCGGCGGCGGCTTCTCCGGTGTCGTGCGCCGGCGCACGCCAAGCGCTGGCCAGGGACGGGACGCCGGGCAGGCACGACTCCCACCGCATCTCACGCGATGCCCGGTTGCTCCGGCGCGCCTTCGCCCGCGCCACCCGCCCGGGTGAATAACGAGACGCGGCGGTTGGTCTCGAGCACGGCAAGCTCGATTTCGTCGAACCGGCGGATGCCCTTCTGCCGGGCATCCGACATCAGGTCGTCCAACGACATTCGCTCGGTACCGCACCTCTTCGGAGCCAGGCGACGGCCGGTGTGCGAGCACGCTCCCGGACACCGTCGAGCACCGAATCCGGGACATGGGCGGTGGAGATCATCGTCCCAACGTCTCACGAACTGGCGGTCCGCGAAGTCCTATCTGCGTGTGCTGCGACATCAATTCGATAACTGCGCGACCGCACGGCACACGAGTCGTTGTTTGACTCACCTGCGGCACGGGTAGGCGGAATACGCAGCACCGTCAATGTTTCGGAGGGAGGAACACGAGATGGCACGCAAAGATTCGCAACCCCAGCTCAAAGACCAGGACATGTACGAGGAACTCCGCGAGAAGGGCGATTCCAAGGAGAAGGCGGCACGAATCTCCAACGCCGCGGCCAGTCGTGGTCGCAAGAACGTCGGAAAGTCGGGCGGGAAGTCGCCGTCATACGAGGACTGGACCGTCGACGAGCTCCAGAAACGTGCCAAAGAGCTGGGTTTGCACGGCTATTCGAAACTGAACAAGAAGGAGCTCATCGACGAGCTTCGCAATCACTAGCCCGGCGCCCGTTCTGCGGGGCCACACGGTCCTGCGTGATCGCGGCCTCGCCAGTTGCAACCAGGAGGACAGGAGAACAACGTGCTGCTCGATGGGATCAACCACATTGCCTGGATCTCCATGGACGCCGCCCGGTTGGGCCGGTTCTACGCCGACGTGTTCGACGCCGACGTCGGACCCACACGCACCCACGGCGACGACGGCAAAGAAACGATGACCATCATCCGCATCGGCCCGCACACCGAGCTGAACATCTTCGTGATCGAAGGCAACACCGAACCCGAGCGCCAAACACCCATGTGGGGACGGGGACGCATCGATCATGTCGGCCTGCAGGCCGCCTCCCACGAGGCATTCGCCACGATTCGGCAACGCCTCATCGACGAGGCGGCCAGCGACGGAACCGTCAACGACTTCGGCGCCGTCCAGAGCATCTTCTTCCGCGACCCCGACGGACTCGAAGGGGAAGTACTGATCGCCAAGTCCTCCCGGTAACACCGCCGTGGACGGTCACCGGGAGCTCGACCCCTCATGCCGATGACCCGGATTCCGACCTCGACCGGTGCCGCCCGTCGTAACGTAGGACCTCCATCGACCTTCCAGTGACCGATGCGAGGAGTGCTGAAGATGTTCGATCTCCGACCCGCCGCCGACGTGATGGCCGCTCTCGTCGAGTCCGTGCGCGACGACCAACTCACCGCACCGACACCGTGCCCGGAGCTCACGGTCGGTGAACTCCTCGACCACATCGACGGGCTGTCACTCGCGTTCACCGCCGCCGCGACGAAGACCCCGCCGGCCGGGGGCAGCCAACCGCCCTTCGCCGACGCCGCTCGCCTCGGCACCGACTGGCGCACCCGGATCCCGCAGCGTCTGGCCGCCCTGGCCGGAGCTTGGCGCGAGGAGCCGGCATGGCACGGGATGACCCAGGCAGGCGGACTCGACCTACCGGCCGACATCGCGGGCGCGGTCGCGGTGGACGAGATCGTCGTGCACGGCTGGGACCTCGCCGTCGCCACCGGCCAGAACTTCCACTGCACACCGGAACTACTCGGCGCCGCATACGAGTTCGCGAAGTCGTCAGCCGACCAGAACCCCCACGGCACACCTGGACTGTTCGGGCCACCGGTGAGCGTTCCAGACTCCGCGCCACTGCTCGAACAACTGCTCGGCCTGACCGGCCGCGACCCACGGTGGGTGCCCACCGCCACGTAGCAGTCCGCACTGTCCGCCGCGGACAAAGACCGGGGCGAACTCGAGCCCGGCGGAATATTTCGGACCGCACTCCCCCCGCATAGTGTCGTGGATCACACGGCAAAGCGAAGGGGATCGAAACAGTGTCCGACATCGGCTATTTCACCTGGGACCTCGCGACCGAGCACGGTGACGCACCGTGCCTGCGCGACGACCACCTCGACCTCACGTACCGGCAGTTCGCCGATCGCGTGGATGCGTTCGCGGCACAACTGAGCGAACACGGGGTCGGCAAGGGTGACGTCGTCGCGGTGATGCTGCCGAACCGGGTGGAGCTGCTCGTCGTGCTGATGGCGGCCTGGCGGCTCGGCGCGGCCGCGACACCGGTCAATCCCACCTTCACCGCCGTGGAAGCGGAGTACCAGATCGCCGACGCCGGCGCCGTCCTCGTCGTGAACGAGGGACCTGACGCCCCTACCGCCGGTCGTCCGTCGATCGCGGTCGACGAGATGGCCGCGTCTCAGCCTTCGGGGCCGACCCCAGGCCTCCGCCCGGCGGGAAGTGACGTCGCACTACTGATCTACACGTCGGGGTCGACGGGGCGCCCCAAGGGAGTCATGCTCACCCACGACAACCTGCAGTTCATGAGTTCTTCTCTGGCCGAGCACCTTTCACTGACCACCGATGACCACTGCCTACTCGTCCTGCCGCTGTTCCACGTCAACGCGATCTGTGTCAGCTTTCTCGCGCCGACGCTGGCGGGAGGGCAATTGAGCGTCACCGGACGATTTTCCCCGGCCCGATTCTTCGACGACGTCGCCCGGCTGCGGCCGACCTACTTCTCCGCGGTCCCGACAATCTATGCACTGCTCGCGTCGCAACCCGAGGAGATTGTCACCGACACGTCCTCGTTGCGGTTCGCCGTCTGCGGCGCCGCGCCGATCTCCAAGGAACTACTCGACCGCGCCGAACAACGCTTCGGCCTGGTGATCGTCGAAGGGTACGGGCTCACCGAGGGCACCTGCGCATCGGCGTGCAACCCGCCTGCCGGCGTCCGGAAACTCGGCTCCGTGGGGCCCGCACTGCCGGGGCAGACCATCGCGATCATGGACGATTCCGGCGCTCTGCTCCCCCCTGGAGCGGTCGGCGAGGTCGTCGTCCGCGGCGCCAACGTGATGCACGGCTATCTGGGGCGTCCCGAGGAGACCGACCGGACGATTGTCGACGGATGGCTCCACACCGGCGACGTCGGCCGACTCGACGAGGACGGCTATCTCACCCTCGTCGACCGCATCAAGGACATGATCATCCGGGGCGGCGAGAACATCTACCCCAAGGAGATCGAGAACGCACTCGCCACTCACGACGGCGTACTCGAGGCGGCCGTGGTGGGAGCACCCCACGACGTGTACGGCGAGGTGCCCGTCGCCTACGTCGTCACCTACCCCGACAGTCCGGTCACCGAGGACCAACTCACCGAGCACCTGCGCGACCGGCTCACGAAAGTGAAACTGCCCGTAGCCATACACATCGTCGACGCCTTGCCGCGCAACCCCGTCGGCAAGATCGACAAGCCGGGACTGCGCAGCCGTCACCGCCCGCAACCCGCCGCCACGAGGGGATGAGCAACAGGCTCTCACCGCTCACCACAACACCCTGCCGCAACTCGGGACACCCCCGAGGCGATGACACCTACCCTCCACCCGCCCTATCCAGGAGCATCCGATGGGATTCAAAACCGGGAACTTCCCCGAAGTAGACCCCGCAACATTCCTCGACCGCCCCTTCTTCGACCGGATCCGAGCCATGTCGACCCACTGGGTCGACTACGGCTTCGGCACCCCGAAGATGGTGCACACCATCTACATTCTCAAGCTGCTCGTCCTGTACATCGCCGCCGGACTGTCGATCGCGACATTCACGTCCGGATACAACGTGCTCGACGTCGGCGCGTGGTGGAACGCACCCATCGTCTACCAGAAGCTCATCCTGTGGACGCTGCTCGTCGAAACCCTCGGCCTGGGCGGTTCCTGGGGTCCGCTCGCCGGCCACTTCAAACCGATGATGGGCGGCGCGCTGTTCTGGCTCCGGCCGGGAACCATTCGCCTGCCACCCTGGCCAGGGAAGGTGCCGCTGACATCAGGCGACACTCGCACGGTCTTCGACGTCCTCGTCTATGCCGCAATTTTGGTCAATATCGTCCTCGCGCTCGGATTTGCCGGGGTGCACACACCGTCTGTCGACGCGGCGTTGCCCGGCAACCACGGCCTGGTGAACCCCACGCTTCTGTTGCCGCTGATCGCGCTGCTGATCGTGATCGGGCTGCGTGACAAGGTCATTTTCATCGCCGCCCGCGGCGAGCAGTACTTCCCGGCCATTGTCTTCTTCGGTGTCCTTCCGTTCGTGGACATGATCGTCGCGCTGAAGCTGCTCATCGTGTCGGTGTGGGTCGGTGCCGGCATCTCGAAGCTCGGCCACCACTTCTCGATGGTCGTGCCGCCGATGCTGTCCAACACCCCCTGGTTGCCGTCGAAGACGATCAAGCGCGCCCACTACCGCAGCTTCCCGAACGACCTGCGGCCGTCCATCGTCGCCGGCGGCGTCGCCCACGTCCTGGGCACCGTCGTCGAGGTGGTCACTCCACTGGTGTTGCTGTTCACCACGAATGGCACCATCACCCTGCTCGCGGTTGCGTTGATGGTGGCGTTCCACCTGTTCATCCTGTCCACGTTCCCGCTCGCGGTCCCCCTCGAATGGAACCTGCTGTTCGCGTATGCGGCAGTATTCCTGTTCCTCGGTTTCCCGAACGCCGCCGGCTTCGGGCTGGGGGACATCTCCTCACCGCTGCTGCTCGCCGCGATCGTCGCCGCGCTGGTGTTCTTCCCCGTCCTCGGCAATCTGCGCCCCGACCTCGTGTCGTTCCTGCCCTCGATGCGGCAGTACGCAGGAAACTGGGCCTCGGCGACCTGGGCATTCGCACCGGGTGCGGAGGACAAGCTGGACGAGTTCATCACGCGGCCCAGTCAGAACACCCGCACCCAGTTGCTGGCGACGTATCCGCCCGAGGTAGCCGACGTCGTGATGCACCAGCTGCTCGGTTGGAGGTCGATGCACAGCCAGGGCCGCGCCCTGTTGTCGCTGATGAGTCGGCATCTCGGGGACGACATCGACACCTACTCCCTCCGGGAGGCCGAGTTCAGCTGCAACTCACTGGTGGCGTTCAACTTCGGTGACGGCCACTTGCACAACGAGCACCTCATAGCTGCCATTCAGCGGCGCTGCAACTTCGCGCCCGGAGAGTTCCTGATCGCGTGGATCGAATCGCAGCCCATCCACAAGGGCATTCAGGAGTACAAGGTGATCGACGCCGCCCTCGGTGTCATCGAGCGAGGCACCTACAAGGTGTCCGACGCCATCGCCGAACAGCCGTGGCTGCCGAACGGTCCCATCCCGTTCGATGTGCGGTGGACGTTGGACATCGACGCCGACCGGGCGATCACCGATCCCGGCTCGCTGTCGGAACCGAGGATGCGCAGCAAGCACGCCACCAATTCGTCCCTCCATGGTGACGAGGGCAGCGGAGTGCTGCGGTGACCACCGCAGTCGTGGTCGGCAGCGGGCCCAACGGGCTCGCCGCCGCGGTCCACCTCGCCCGGCACGGCGTCGACGTCCAGGTCCTCGAGGCCGCCGACACCATCGGCGGCGGCACCCGCTCCGGCGAACTCACCGTCCCCGGACTGCTGCACGACGAGTGCTCGGCGTTCCACCCGATGGGTGCCGGGTCGCCGTATCTGCAGACCCTCGACCTCGGCCGGTACGGGTTGACGTGGAAGTGGCCGGAGATCGACTGCGCCCACCCCCTCGACTCCGGTGAGGCGGGGTTGCTGCACCGGTCGATCGCGGCCACCGCCGCCGGACTCGGCGAGGACGGCGCCCGCTGGCAGCGCATGTTCGGCGGACTCGCCGACGGATTCGACGACCTGGCCGCCGACCTCATGCGTCCGATCGCGAACGTGCCCCGGCACCCGCTTCGGCTCGCCAGCTTCGGACCCCGGGCCCTGCTGCCGGCCGCGGTGACGGCCCGCTGGTGGCGCACCGACAAGGCCCGCGCACTGTTCGGCGGCGCCGCCGCGCACGCCTACTACCGCCTCGACCGGCCCGCGACGTCCGCGGTCGGGATGATGATCGTCGCCGCCGGGCACCGCTACGGCTGGCCGGTCGCCGAGGGCGGATCGCAGTCGATCACCGGTGCACTCGCCGCCCTGCTCACCGACCGGGGCGGCAAGATCACCACCGGTGTCCACGTCCGCGATTGGAACGAACTTCCGCCCGCCGACGTCGTCCTGCTGGACGTCGCGCCGTCCGCCGCGCTCGGCATCCTGGGCGCTCGCCTGCCCGACCGGGTGGCCCGTGCGTACCGGCGGTTCAAGCACGCGCCCGCCGCCTTCAAGGTCGACTTCGCCATCCAGGGCGGGGTGCCGTGGGCCGATCCCGAATGTGGACGCGCCGGGACCGTCCACCTGGGTGGCAGCTTCGCCGAGATCGCGGCCGCCGAACGCGACGTCGCTGCGGGCCGGATGCCGCAGCGGCCGTTCGTCCTCCTCGGTCAGCAATACCTCGCCGATCGCAGTCGTTCGAACGGCGATCTGCATCCGCTGTACGCGTACGCCCATGTCCCGCACGGCTACACGGGCGATGCGACGAAGGCGATCACCGCGCAGATCGAACGGTTCGCGCCCGGGTTCCGGGACCGGGTCGTCGCCACGGTCAGCAGTGGGCCCGTGAAGCTCGCCGAGTCGAACGCCAACTACATCGGCGGTGACATCATCGGCGGAGCCAACAGCGAAACCCAGGTGGTGCTGCGTCCGCGCATCGCCCTCGACCCGTACAGCACCGGGGTACCGGGAACCTATCTGTGCTCGGCGTCCACGCCGCCGGGAGCCGGCGCCCACGGGATGAGCGGATTCAACGCCGCCCAATCCGCACTGCGCCACCTGCGCAGACACGGCGGCGATGTGCTGTGACCGTGGAGAGGTCTGGGAAACGGAATCGCCGTGGTGCGGCGTTCCTGGAGCGGCACGGTCCGATCGCAGTGATAACCCTCAATCGTCCCGAGGTCCGCAACGTCGTCAACTCGGACGTCTCCGCCGCGGTCGGCGCGGCAATGGAAACACTGGCCCACTCTCCCGACCTTCGGGTCGGAATCCTCACAGGTGCGGGAGATACCTTCTGTGCCGGTGCGGATCTGGCCGCCCTGACCGCCGGGCACAGCATCGACGCACCCGGACACCCGGAATGGGGGTTCGGCGGCTTCGTCCGACATGACATCGGCAAACCGCTGATTGCAGCCGTGAACGGCTCGGCCTCGGGTGGAGGCCTCGATCTCATCTTGGCGTGTGACGCAGCCATCGTCAGTTCTCACGCCTCGCTCGGGTCGCCGGGAATGGGACGATATGCGGACTGCGATCCCGACGCGAGGGCACTCGGCGGTCGACTCCAGGCCAGGTCGGTGTTCCTTGGCGACGCGCTCGAGCCGGAGACGGCACTGCGTTGCGGAATGGTCGACAGGGTCGTCCATCCCCATGAGGTACTGCCGGAGGCCCTGCGGCTGGCACGTGCGCTGGCAACGACAATCCCGCCCTTGGAAGGGATCGGCGCCGCGGTCATGCGTCGTCGCGCCGGGAGGAACACAATCGGGCACTGCGAGCGCGACGCGCCACGTCATCCTCATCAGTACCGGCACGGAGCCCAGCGCGTGCTCCGCACCAGTACGATTTGAGGGACGATTCCCCTACCCGACAGCGTTTCCCGGCACCGCAGCGATCCTGCGGTGCCGGGCGCGCGACCCACTCCACGACGCACACGAACTGAGGAACGATGCTGGATCGACTGTACGCAGCCCTCCTGGCGGCAGCCGGATTGTCCTTCGGCGACTACATCGCCCTCGAGGACGCGGTGAGCGATCCCGATGATCCGCCGCGGACGGTCACCGACCCCACCCTTACCGCCCACCCACTCCTTTGACCGTCGGCTCGCCCTTCGCCTGATCCGGCGTCAGGACCACAGGTCCCAGCCATTGGCACACGAGCAGGGCGAGCTCGACGGCGAGGCGATCCCCGGTGAAGTCTTCGCCCCGTTCCTCCGCGGCCCGCTTCACCCGATATTTCACTGAATTATAGTGCAGATCAAGCTGTTTCGCCGCGGCGACATTGCTGAGGTTGCTTGCGAGGTAGACCTGTACGGTCTCGCGCAGGCGGGCGGCGTTCTCATTGTCGGCCGCCAGACCACGCAAGACGCTGCGCACCCACGCCCGGGTCGACGCGACGTCCTCTATCAGCAGTGCGACTGTCGACACTCCCGGTTCGTCGTACGCGGTCACGACGGGGGCATTCTTTCCTGCAGCGATCGCGAGCGCTCGTGCGCGCTGAGCACGCGTGTACGACTGCCGGAATCCCTCCGGGCCGTTGGTGACCCCGCCGACGGCCATGACCAGCCCCGGATGGCGGGCCTCGAGGAAATCGCGCAATTCACCGTAACCTCGCCGGGGAGCCGCGCGCGTACCGAGCGGGACCCATACCCATCCGGTGACGCGGTCGGCCGCCACGAACAACGGATCGGTCATTGCACCCATGAACCCTGCGACGTCGTGCGCCGCCGATTCGATTCTGGCCAGCATGTCTCCCGAACCGGTATCGGGAACCCAGATGATTGCCGCCAGGTGATTCTGTTGCAGAACATAGTTGAGGGCGGCGCTGGCCCCGGCGTCCGGGCGTTCGTTGCCCGCCAGGATTTCCTGGACTCGGACGGCACGAACACTGCTCTGGTGGGCCAGCCACCGCTCCCGTTCACGCTCGTAGACTTCGACCACCTGCTGCGACACCCTGTCGATATACACCGACATCACGGTGATGATGCGCTCGAGCACCGGCACACCGAGTTCCGGCTCGACCGCTTCCCCACCCAACTCGTCAAATACCAGCTTGAGGAGGTTGGTCTGCCCGAGTCGGTATGCGCGTACGAGCGCGTTGACGGGAACCCTTTGCTGAGCAAGACGTCTCGCGTATTCCATCGCCGCAGCGGGCGCCTCCAGATTTTCTGGTGCGATGTTGTGCTGCAGTGTGTGGAAGATGGTGTCGAGGTTTCCTTCGACACTCGCACCGAGTAGGTCGAACAGCTGCCGATCGGCGCGCAGATCGGGAATCTCGCTGTACAGCACATCCGTGATATCGGCGGTCAACGTCACCAGCCGCTGGTTGAGCGAGCCCGCGATTCGTGCGACCAACAGCGCGGCGCGCTCGTCGTGTGAAGCCATGCGAAGACAATAGAGCAGTCGACACCCGCGCATGACGATTTACCCGGAACGCCATCCTCAGCATCCCTACCTGCACATTTCCGCCCAGCCGGCCGTCCAGGTCTCCACTGGCACGAACCGGGCATGTCCCGACAGGACAAAGGGCATCTGTTTCTTGATGCTTCGCGGACGTGGTCACCATTACAGGATTCTCCTATCGTCAAGAGCGCTCGGCCAGCGCCTGCGGACTGCACGATGAGCGACGCACGGCCCCCCGAGACACCGTCGTACGGGGTTGTTTTCGAGCGATCCCGTCCAGTTCGACAGGCGCGAAAGGCGTCTCAGCGTCCACAACGAAGGGATCACAGTGAACACCACAAGCTTCCGCGGGAGAACCGCCGTCATGTCCGGGGGAAGTCGTGGCATCGGACTTGCCATTGCCCGCGCGATCGCGAGCCGCGGTGGAAACGTCGTCCTGCTCGCCAAGACCGATACCCCCGACCCTCGACTGCCCGGGACGATTCATACCGCCGTCGCAGAATTGAACGAGCTGGGCGGACACGCCGTACCCGTTGTCGGTGACGTCCGGAACGACGACGACATCGCCGGGGTGGTCGATGCCGCCGTCGACAACTTCGGCGGCATCGACATCGTCATCAACAACGCAAGCGTGCTGGATGTCTCGAAGACCGCGGACCTGCCGCTCAAGAGGTTCGATCTGATGCAACAGGTCAACGTGCGCGGCACTTTCGCCCTGACCCAGGCGTGTCTTCCGTACCTGCAGAAATCCTCCGCCCCGCACGTACTGACACTCTCACCACCACTGAACATGTCGCAGCACTGGCTGGGCGCCCATCCGGGCTACATGCTGGCCAAGTACGGGATGACGCTGGCGGCGTTGGGCATCGCCGCCGAACACGCGAATCTACCCATTTCCAGCAACTGCCTGTGGCCGCAGACGATGATCGCGACGGCAGCGGTCGGGAACCTGCTCGGCGGCCACGACAGCCTGGAGCACTCCCGCTCCCCCGAGATCATGGCCGACGCCGCGATCGAACTGCTCGGCCGTCCCGCAGGCACCGACAACGGTCGCACCGTCCTCGACGTCGAAATTCTCACCGAAGCCGGCATCACCGATTTCACGACATATGGTGGAACCGCCCCGTTGACGATCGACATCTTCGTCGACGCTGCTGCGGGATGACATCGCACTCTTCGACGTCAGGCGTCGTAACCGCCCTCGACGCTGACCTCCTCCGTGTCACCCTCGACCGGCCGGCGCGCATGAATGCAGTGCGGATCGAAACGCTCGACGCGATCACAGACGCCCTCGAGTCGCGTGCCGGCGATTCGGCGGTCCGCGCGGCCGTCCTCACCGGCGCCGGGGGCGCGTTCTGCACCGGTGCCGACCTGTCGACCACGACGACGAACGACCGGCCGACAGCGGCCACCATCGATGCCGCGACCATCGACGCCGCAAACCGAACCGTGGCCGCGATCCGCGCGTTTCCCCGTCCCGTCGTCGGTGCAGTCAACGGACCCGCCGCGGGTGTCGGCGTATCCCTGGCACTCGCATGCGACCTCACTGTCGCTACGAAGTCCAGCTACTTCCTTGTTGCGCTCACCAAGGTCGGTCTCATGCCGGACGGCGGAACCACCGCCCTCGTCGCCGCGTCGATCGGCCGCGCCCGTGCCATGAAGATGGCTCTCCTCGCAGAACGACTCCCGGCGCGTGAAGCGCTTACCGCCGGGCTCATCGCCGATGTCTACTCCGACGACGAATTCGCTTCTGCCGTAGAGAATCTCACGCGCCGGCTCACGAACGGCCCCGGCGACGCCTTCCGCTGGACGAAAGACGCCGTCAACGACGCCACACTCACCGAACTCGACAATGCGTTCGCACGGGAACGGAACGGGCAACTCGAGCTACTCGCCTCCCCCGACTTCGAGGAAGGCGTCACCGCGTTCCGGAAGAAGCGTCCCGCCGCGTTTCGCCGGACCTGAGAACCATCGGGACCGCCACAACATCCATCACGAAGAAGGCCGAAGTGACCTGTCGGCGAGCGAGGGCCTCGAGGATCAACGCCCGTGATGCCGGGGTAGCCGAGAGTTTTCGAAGCGCTCCCGGGTAGAGCGGTTGCGGCCGCGCAGGGCGCCGACCAGTCCGCCGGAGATCACCACCACGCTCTGTATGCGGCCATCGACGGGCGGCGGCGGCAGATGGTCGACCATCTTGGTTTTCGGACGTTCTGTTGGTCGTGAGCGGCGAGACAGGCCGTGCGGTGGTTACCCTCGGGTGATGAATGCATTCCCGAACTCCACGGTGGGCACGAACACAGCGGTGGCCGGCCTCGAGAGCACCTTTGCCGACGAGCTGGGCGCCTTGACGGTCCCCTGGCAGGGTGCGCATGCGCCGGACCCCACGTTGCTGGTGCTCAACGAGCAGCTCGCGGCGTCGCTGCGGTTGGAAGTCCGGGCACTGCGAAGCGAGGACGGAGTCGGCGTGCTGTCCGGATCGACGGCGCCCGCCGGGACCAAGCCGGTGGCGATGGCATATTCGGGCCATCAGTTCGGCGGATACGCACCGCTCCTCGGGGATGGTCGGGCGTTACTGCTCGGCGAACTGGTGAACAGTGATGGGCAGCGGGTCGATCTGCACCTCAAGGGCTCGGGGCCCACGCCATTCTCCCGGGGCGGCGACGGGTTCGCGGTGGTCGGCCCGATGCTGCGCGAATATCTGGTCAGTGAGGCCATGTACGCCCTGGGCATCCCCACGACGCGCGCGCTCTCGGTGGTCGCGACGGGCCAGCACGTTCGCCGATACGGCGCCGAGCCCGGTGCCGTGCTCGCACGGGTCGCGGCCAGTCACCTGCGGGTGGGCACCTTTGAATACGCGGTGCGGCAGGGTGATGTCTTGCAGCCGCTCGCCGACTACGCGATCGCCCGCCACTACCCGCAGCTGACCGAACTACCGGCGGAGCGTGAAAATAATCGCTACCTGACGTTCTTCGAGGCGGTGGTGGAGGCGCAGGCCTACCTGATGGCGAAATGGATGCTCACCGGTTTCGTGCACGGGGTGATGAACACCGACAACACGACCATTTCGGGTCAGACCATCGACTACGGTCCGTGCGCCTTTCTCGACGCGTTCGACCCGGCCGCAGTGTTCAGTTCGATCGACCACGGCGGCCGCTATGCGTTCGGCAACCAGCCCGCTGTCCTGAAGTGGAATCTGGCGCGCCTCGCGGAAACGCTACTGACCCTGATCGATTCCACGCCGGATGACGCGATCACCGCGGTCTCGGCGGTCCTCGACACCTTCGACGAGCGTTACGACGGCCACTACGCGACCGGTATGGCGGCAAAGCTCGGTTTGGCCGGCACGCTCGTCGAGCGAGCGCTGATCGACGACCTGCTGACGTTATTGGAGGAACACGGTGCCGACTGGACGGGCACCTTCCGTGCTCTCGCGGACGAACTACGCGGAAACTCGACGCCGCTCGACGGCCTCGTACCGCGCGAGCACATCGGGCCATGGCTGGAACGCTGGCGCGGCGCCCTGACCAACCATGGGCGCGGGGCGGCGGAGACCGCGAACACAATGGACCGCGTCAACCCGCTGTACATCCCCCGCAATCATCAGCTCGATGCGGCTCTGCGCGCCGCGACCGACGGGGACCTCGCTCCGTTCGAGAACCTACTCGAGGTCGTCACGCATCCGTTCGACCGCCGCGACGAGTGGTCCGACTACACCACGCCCGCTCCACAGTCGTTCAACCAGACCTTCCAAACCTTCTGCGGCACTTAACTTCCAAGTGGCCATAGGCTACGTTCGCGTCGAGTGAATTCGGGGCGGCTGTCACTGAGCTGAAGAAGGCTGTCCAGCTACCCCAGCGAATGACACCTAAATGCACAGGAACGCAGCGGGCAGTCTGCGTAGGCGAGATCCGCCCGGAGGCGTGGACTCAGCCCGGGCCAACCAACCACCCTTGCGCGCCATCGGATGGCGGTCAGCGCCGGCTCCGGAGGGTTATGTACGACCACGGCGCTGCGGTGGGCAGGGCGTGGACGCGACGAGGGAAGGCGACCGCACCCTCAACTCCGCCATCCATGGCGTCGCGATGAGCCAAGCCAGGGTCCACGGCAACGAGGGCGAGCCCGGACTGTCGGTGCGGTGCCGGTATACGCGAAACGCGGGCTCGGGGATGCCCGAGAAGACTCGGGGAGTCGTCTTGGTGGCCCCGGCGCTGCCGAGGCGCCGGACGTCACCAGCCGAGGCGCTCGAGTGGCAGACACTGGGACGCCTCGTCGTCGCGGCTGGCCCGCCAATGACACGCGCGGTGCTGCGACTGGCGGGCCGGCGAATACTGGACGCCAAGCGAACCGCGATCAACGACGCGGGCTCCATCTCGGGTAGCCGGACCGACCTCATCGGTGGAGACCCGGGCCGTGTCTCACGAGCGCAGGTCGACCTGTGGCTCGATGCCCTCGAGGCGGCCCGCGAGCACCCGGAACGGCTCGCGGGCACGGCTGCCGCGTTCGCGTCGATCGTCAAGGCCATGTTCATCACGCAGAGACCGACGAACGAGGCACTCGATTCCGTGCGGGTGCCCGTCTTTGTGCTGTGGGGAAGGGACGATCACGTTGTCGACCCCACGTCGCTCACGCAGCACGCCCGACGGCCGGGCTGGACACCCCGGCCCATCGATGACGTTGGCCACCTGCTTCCCGTCGAGGCGCCCGACCTCTACACGCAGGCAGTCTGCCAGTGGCTCGCCGTGATTCCCGGATTCGGACGCCCTACGTAGATGGCATCTTCCCGACCCCAGCAGATGGGCCCAGCGGAGGCCAGTTCCTCGCCGCTCGGGGATCCCCCAGTGGGACGGCCGGATGACGTCATCGCCCCAGATTCCGCCTGATTTCACCGGCGAGGTGCGCCGGTACCCGGACGAAAGGTGCGGGTCTGCGGATAGCCGCCGCAGCGAGCCGAGAGTGTCCAGGAAATCGGATGTTCTGCCCTCGATGAAGTGCTCAGTGCGCGGTCGCCCCACCGCACGCGCGTCAACGCGGTGCGCGCGGCGGCGAAGCCGCATAATTGAGGGTGCGAGGTGAGACCGTTGCGGCAGACACCCTGGTTGACGACGACGATATTCGTCGGGTCGGTTGTTCTCCTGCTCGCAGTCCACACCGGCGGTGGTGCGTCGAGCGAACCCGATACGGAAGCGACGCGCAGGCTCGACCCCGCCGGGCCGGTACTCACCCTCACTCCGCCTCGCGGGCAGCCGGGCGACCGCATCCAGTACCACGCGGCGAATCTTCCGACCTGCGGCGGACCGTGGGCGGTGGAGTTCGGCGATCGTGTCCTGGGTGAGACCCGGCAGGTCGGCAGCGTCGCCGACTTCCGCGCCGCGGTGCCGAACCGCGGCAGTCGCGGTTTCCAGGTGGCCGGGCTGCGGTGCCTGCCGATCCCGTCGATGGTGGTGCAGACGACGTTCGAGGTACTCCCGGTGACACGTTCGTCGGAGCCGACCACTACCTGGATACTGCCGCCACCACCAGAGCTACCGACGCGGACGAAGAGACCCACACCGACTACCCCCACCACCACGCCCACAGCTCCTGCTGACGCGGGGCGGTAGCGGCGGCGGCCGGAGAAAGAACGGCGGCGCCTGCGGAAGCTGCGCCGCTCGAACCGACGTCGTTCACGGGTCCCTTACAGCGGCGGGGCCGCGTGCTCGTCCGCACCAGCCCAGGTCGAACTTCACCCACCGCTGCCAGGTCTCCTGAAGGACGTCCTCGGCGTCAGTTGGCGAGCCCAGCAACATCCACCTCCCCGCTCATGCCAGTCTGCTCGGCTTGGACAGCGATCGACCGTGCTCAGCCTGGACCCGCTGCCACCGGGAGGCGTCGTTGACCGGCCACGTGTGCGACCCGGGCTTTCGCGCCTCGTCCGCCAGCTGCTTGACGGGACTCGCTGCCGCGGCTTCCTTGAGCTTCGCACCGAGGCGGCCCCGCAGGTGAAGCCGCATCGCGGTGTCATCCCTGTGTGCGAGCTGGAAAACGCCGTCCTTACGCCCCAGGCTGACGCACATGGCGGCGATCCCCTTGCCGAAGTCTGCGGGCCGTTCCCCCGTTATCCGGCTGAGCACCGTGTCAGCGGCATGCGAGCCAAGAGGAAGCGCCGCTTGGCAACTCATTCGCAACGGCAGGTTCGACGGGGCCGCGGCATCACCGGTCGCGACGATGCGTTCGTCGTCCACGCTGGTCAGCGTCTCGTCGGTGAGGAGACGGCCCATGGCGTCGGTGCTCAGCCCGCTGCGGGCGGCCAAGTCCGGAACGCAGAAGCCGGCGGTCCAGATCGTCACCGTGCTCGGGAGCACACGGCCGCCGCTGAGCTCCACGGCGTCACGTGTCACCGCGGCCACCGTCGCGCCGGGGCCGTCGATCACGGCCACACCAAGATTGGACAACCCCCTGGCCACCGAGCGTCGGCCCCGCGGGTGCAGGTACGGGCCGAGCCGGTCGCCGCAGACCAGAGTCACAGTGCGCCCGAGCTCCGCGAGCTCGGCGGCCGTCTCGATGCCGAGCGGACCGCCACCGACGACCGTCACCGGCGCCGTCATGGGGGCGTCCTCGAGGACCGACCGAAGCCGCTGCGCCTCCTCCAGGCTGGCGGTCGGATGGGCGAACTCGGCCGCTCCGGGTACGCCGGCCGGGTCGGCGCTGCCACTGCCGACGGCGTAGATCAGGTAGTCGTATCCGACGGTCTCGCCGGTCTCCAGCTTCACGCCGCGCTCGGCAGCATCGATCCTCGTCACGCTGTCCACCAACAACCGGATGCCTCCGGCCAGCACGTCGGAGTAGTCGACCACCGCGTCGTCGGACCCGCCCACCAACTGGTGCAGACGGACCCGCTCGACGAAACACGGACGTGGATTGATCACCGTCACCGCCACATCGTCGCGCTTGGTGAGGCGATTCGCCGCCATCACGCCGGCGTAACCGCCGCCAACCACGACCACATCGATCTTTCCGGGGCGCACAGAGTTCGCATTCATGATGTCTCCTCGAGATTGGGGTCGCACATAAGACACCGCCCGCTCCACCGTTGTGACAGCACAGGACCCACGCCCCCCACATCAGGCGTCGGCGCTCCCCGAAAACCAGATGTGACCTGTCCACCGATCAGTTAAATTAACGACAAGGCTCTGGGGCGGCGGAGGGGATCGTCGGCGTGCGTAGTTGGACAGCGCGCCCACGTCCCCTGTCCGACAGATAGCGGCCTGCAATCGGCCGTGCCGTCAAGGGACAGAAACCTCGGGGCCGCCGGACGCCGAGCTCCCACGAGGTCGCGCCTCGTCCGTGGTCCGGCTCCGGCCGGTGCACGCCGAGACGGCAAGCGCACGCCCAGTTCACAATCGACGCGTCGGCATGACACTGCGGGGGGCGGTCCGGACAGACCCGAACCGGACTCCAGCGCACCGTCATACACCAGCCGGCGCCACCGCCCGAGATCACAGCCCTTCCACTCAGGGCGTGCCCTCATGAAGCACGCGGAGCCCTCGAGGCAGAAGTTCGACCCAGTGTCACCAAAACAATGCCAATCAGTCGGTTTCTCCTGCACGATTCCACCCAGCACCACCCACACCCACGAACAGGACCACCACATGCGCATGATCGCCCGAACCACACTTCTCGCCGCAGCGGCCCTCCCACTCGCCATCGCAGCCACCGCGCCCGCATCAGCGACCGCGCCCTCCGACGTCACCTACGCCTTCGGCGTCACCGGATCGACCGTGACCAACACGATCACCAACAACACCGGCGACACCATCTGCTGCACTACCTCCCTCGCCCCCGCGCCCGGCGGCGTGCTCCCACCAATTGACGACCTCATGCGTAACGGGCAGTCCCTTTATCAGCAGGACGACATACCGCAGGGAACCACAACCCAGTCGGTCACCGATGTCCCCGACGGTTCCTACGTCGCCCTCGCCTCCTGCGGGCGTGAGGGCACCGACCCCGCCATGTGGGTCTCCGACTACCCCGGCATCGAGCAATACCTGGTCCAGTTCCCGATGACCGCCTACACCGTGCGACAAGCCTCCACCGTCGTCATCGTGCCCAGCGTCGCCCCCGCACCACCCGCCGCCGCCAATACCCCCGATCTTGACGATCTGGGCACCCTCTTCGGCAGCTAACCGCCATCGGCACAACAAGACGCCTGGCCCCCCGAACCCGGGTTTGGGTGCCGGGCGGGTCGCACCCGGGAAATCCCACCTCTGCCACGACCACACATTCACCGATCCGGCGCACCGTTCCGTCCGTCACGTCACACTCGGCGCCGCATAGGCGACAGTGGGTTCAGTCAAGCTTCAGAGCGGGTTCCACCAACGGACGAAGTTGTTCCACTCGAGAATCAGAGGCCACACGCCTTCCTCGAGAGGATTCGCGAAGAACAGGTCCGGCAGCAATCCCATCATCACCACATCCGCTCTAGAATTGATTCCACCAGGTCGCGAACGAGTTCCACCACGTCAGAACGTCGCATCCCCGATACCTGCCGGCAGGTCGAACCAACACCGATCATGACTGCACCTTTCGGGATATAGCTCCCCGACCATCCTGTGTATCGGTGCCGCGGCCCTCAGCGCTACCGGCGGCACTCAGCCACAAGTACAGAAGCAGCGACCCGACGCGGCCGGGTGTCGTCATACGGGGCGTTGACCTGCGATAACGGCCTTCGAGGTAAGCGTTGGTCGCGAAAACCGCACTGCCTACAGGCGTGAGGGTCCCGATTGACGGCCTGCCACGCGCGGACCCACCCATGGGCGGGGCTACCCCGCAGGCCGATGCGCCAGTGATGAAGCTGAGATCAACTGCGTCGGAGGTACGGGCGAGGTTC
This sequence comes from Rhodococcus sp. A14, assembly GCF_011603105.1. Lineage (NCBI taxonomy): Bacteria > Bacillati > Actinomycetota > Actinomycetes > Mycobacteriales > Nocardiaceae > Rhodococcus > Rhodococcus sp. A14. The sequence goes on from NZ_JAAOQS010000018.1 coordinate 95,126, forward strand.
GTGTGCGAAGGAATCAGGCCCTGGCGGCAGGGTCCTCCTCAGACCCCAGGTTCCGCACCAGCCACCGATCGCCGACGAGATGCATCAGGATCGGAAACACCGGTCGGGGAATGTTCGGCTCCCACACACCGCTCTCGAGGGTCGACATCTCGTGCACATAGAGCACCTCCACACCGGGGCCGACGATCCTTGTGCCGGTACCGATCCCCCACCTCGCCGGATCCGGCAACATCGCCCGGAACGACCGCACGTGCACACGCTCGAAATGCACCCACAGCGGATGCTCCGGCGCCGGCACCGCGAGGGCCGAAGCGACCGCCTCTCCCTCCCAACCGTCAATCGTCATCTGATAATGGTTGTCCTGCACCCACCGCCAGGCGAGGACCGCCCGGAAGTCCGGATCCACGTTCGGCCACACCGACAGCAGATCCCCGTCCACGCATACCGACATCAAGAACGCCCACGCCGCACTCACCAGCCGCGTATGCCCGAGGAACCGCAACAATTCCGCCGGATCCATTGCACGAAGCTCGAGGTAGGCCTCCCGCATCTCGGCCGGCGCGGCTCTGATCTGTTCGTCGGTCAACTCCGGAAGGGAGGACGCCGCCCGCACCGTACCAGCGTCGGGAACCTCGCCCCGGGCGACGAGCAATGCCCGGACGGCGTCGACGAACCGCGGCGTCAGCCGCTCCAGCGACGCCAACAACTCCCCGACCGTGCGCGGCGGGAACATAGTGCGGTTCACCAGTACGTGCAGGCACTCGAACACCGCGTCCGGGTCCAGATCGAGTTGATCGCAGAGGAATTCGTCGGGATGGATCGCTTCGACGTCGAACGGATCGAGGGCCGCCTGCGGGAAATCCGCCAGGGTGGCGGTCACGATCACACCCGCACCGGAGCGTACAGCCGCAGCCAGGACGTGCCGGTCCTTCGGCTCGGTGGTCATCGCCGGGATCAGTTCCCGGTAGCCACGTGACTCCTCCTCCGCGAAGGGAAATGCTCTGCGCATCTGCTGCACTCGCCGCGCCGCCTGCTCCGGCGGCTTCCCGAACCGCTCGCCGGACAGGTTGCGCTCGACCTCGTCGAGCAGATCCGGCGTCCACACCGGCCGGAACACCTCGGCATCGGCCAGGGTGAGCAGCAGATTGCTCAGGGTCTGGGGAAGCATGACGCATCCGTCCAGAACCACCCGAAAGACAGCCATGGGGCGACCTCACCCCGGATCGGCGGGTCGAGACACGAAGCCGTCAGTGGCGTCGCCGGGGTCGGGGGTTTCCTCGTGCGCCATCTCCTCGAGCACCTGGCCGCGGCGCGCACGCTCGCGCTGTCGGAATTCGAGCACGTCCGCCAACTCCACCCGCCGATGACGGCCGGGCGAGGTGTACGGGATCTTCCCCGCCTCCAGCAGCCGCACCAAGGTCGGCCGGGTGATGCCCAACAGTTCCGCGGCCTCTTGCGTCGTCAACACGGTGCGATGTGGCTCCACCGTCACAGCCTGCCCCTGATCCAGGGCGGTGACCGCGTCGACGAGCAACCCCCGAACACTGTCCGGCAGCGGCACGGACTCCTCCGGGGTCGAGATCGACACCTGCTCTTGACCAGCGAGAACGGCCCTCAGCGCGGCGAGAAGATCCCGATCGTCGGCGACCGGCAACACCGTGTGGCTCATCCCAGCACCCATACCCCACCATAAAACGAAAAAAACGAACACACAATGTCGGCACCGTGGACCCGTGCAGCTAGATCGACGGATTCCGTCATCGTGTTTGTTTCACAGCAGGGCTGACGCCGGGCCGCCATCGGCGTCCTGGCGTGGGTAGTCGGACGCTGTTTCGGGTAACCGGACCGCAGGCGACGACGCGGGTAGCCGGTGACGGTGGCTGACGTCGAACCAGCAGAAGGATCGTGGTGCATTCGACCGACCGGATGCGTCTGACCGAGAGGGTGTACAGATCGTGCCTCGCATCGAAGAAGAAGGCCCCTGTAGCGGCAGCGACCCTGAGTTCGGATCGGAAGACGATCCGATTCGGTGGCCGGATCCGAGTCCGTTGGACCTGTGGTGGCAACGGGTGATGTCCGAAAGCCTCCGCCGGTCCCGGGGACCGGGGACCCGGCCGGTGGTCCCGCCCCTGTCGAGGGACTCCCGGAATCGACATCTCCGTCCGCACGCGAGTTAGACCGATCGGACCCGACCCCAGATCAAGTCCGTGGGAGGGGCGTTCGGCAGCGCCGGTATAGAACTCCTCAGCGGCAGCAGCCCAGTCTCCTGACCCTTCCACCCGAACATAGAGGCCTCATGAACATCATCACCGCACTCCCCCTGGCCATACTGCGCGCGCAGTACACCATCGTGCGCTACCCGCTGCGCCTGGTCGACGAACAGGTAATCGCACACCTGGCACCCGCAGCACCGGCCCGACGGCTGTACCGGGGCAGCCTCAGCCTGCTCGATTGTGCCGTCGGCACCGTTCTCGGTCACCAGGACCGAGCCCACGATGCCGCCGACACCGCACCCCGCGTCACCCTGGTCTCCGGTACTGCATCCGACACCGATCACGATCCCAGCGCACCGGATACCGCTGCAGCTGACGCCGAGACCGCCCCTCGGTCCGCGACCGTCGAGAACGCCGAACTGAACGAGAAGGCGGCCCACCAACTCGACACCGACTTACTCGCCGAGCACCTCGAAGACATCGAGACGCAATATCAACTCGAGCACCCCCCGACCACCGGCACCGCCGAGCCGACGACCGACACCGTCATCACCCAGCTCGAGGACGCCGCGAGCACCGAACCCGACACGACACTGTCCGGAGAACTGGCCGACCGCGTAGCCGAACTCGCTCGCGCCAAGACCCCGCCGCCGGGCACCCGAACAACACCGACCGGCAAACGTCACTAATGAGCGCGATTGCCACCAGCAGCGACGACCCACTCGTCTTCGGGGTTCGGATGCCGGCACCGTCCCGAACTGCACCCGATGGTCGACCACTTCGACACCGATCTCGTCGACCACTTGCTTTCCGCAGACGTCACGCCAACTGGGCGGCCCAATCGGCGAAGCTCTGCCACGCCACCTCGGGGTAGAGCCGACCCAGTTCGCCGATCTTCGCGTCGTACCCGGTGTCGGTAAGGAAGCGGAACATAGCGCGCATGTCCGGCGATGCGATGGCGTCCGCGTCGGACGAATGGGCGTGAACCGGCGTGCCCAGCACGTTACTGAGCACCTCGGCCATCCGACGTGGCGTCGGATCATCCGACGCCAGGTCGATTCTTGTCCGGACGAACCGATCCGGATCGTCGAACACGAGCGCGACGAACCGACCGAGGTCCCGGCGCGACAACTGCTGCAGCGGGGTATCGACTGGCAGAGGCAGATCGAGCCGGCCTCGGCGGATGTCATCGAGTCCACCGAGCAGGTTGTCATAAAAGTAGGTCGGCCCGACGATCGTGTACGGAAGGGACGATTCTCGCAGCAACGACTCGGTTGCAGCCTTCGTGTCGAAATGTGGGATCCCAGTGCTCTTGTCTGCGTCCGCCACCGAAGAAAACACCACGTGTGGAACACCGGAATCACTGAACGCGCCGACAAGCGCGGCACCCTGAGCGATCTCCGCTTCCGGGCCGTCTTCGAAAGGTGTGGTCATGGCAAACACGCCCGCGCACCCATCTACGGCAGACGCGATCGCCGCCCGATCGGTGATATCGGCCACGGCAATGTCGACGCCTCGCAGGCGCAACGCGTCTGAGCGAGAAGAGCTTCGACGGACAAGCGCTCGGACTTCCCGCCCTCGTTCGAGCAGCGCGTCGACGACGGCGCCTCCTTGACCACCCGTCGCTCCGACGACTGCATACGGCTCACTCATGGGCACAACACCTCTCCTTGTCGACCGCGCCAGCGTACTCGCAGGCTCCGTCCGCTCACCAAGACGTGTGTCCCTCTGCGCGGCCATCAGTGGGCCGACAGATGACAGCGAGCGACCCTCGGATGGGAGACGAAACGGCACGATCACGAGATCGCATGGAACCAGACGATGAAACTCGACAGATGTCGAAAACTCTCGTTACGGAAATCCGTTCGGGACTCCGCCATGTTCGCTGCACGACCCGTCGAGGACTTCGACGATCTACACTGCGATCAGCGGAGGGTGGGGCGGTTCTGTCCGGCGGGACGTCGCAAGAGCGCAAGCTGGATTTCGATGAGCAGCCGATCGGATGCGTCCTGCAGATTGACGCCAACGATCTCTTCGACGCGCCGGATACGGTAGCGCAACGTATTTGGATGAACCTGCAGGACGGCGGCAGCGTTGCGCACGTCCCCGTGCTCGGCAAGGTACGCCTCGGCACTCTCGCGCAGATTCGAAGCGTGCTTGTCGTCGTATTCGACGAGGGCATCGAGCCGCGGATCACGCAGCTCGCTGTTTCCCCCGACGAGGTCGAGGATCTCGCCGAGCAACACCGCAGTACGGGATTCGGCGAGCGTGGTGACCCGTCCCTCGGGGTAAGTCGCGGCGGTCCCGTCAAGGACCCGATCGACCTCGGTCCGGGCTCCCGCAACCTGCCCGAGACCCGAAACGGGCATAGCGATGGCGGCACGCAGGAGTATCAACCGCTTCTGCTCGAGTTGCTCGACCAACTGGCGGGTCCACGTCGCGATGATGTTCGCCGACTTGTAACGAGGAAACAGGACGTAGGCGCGGTTGCCGATGATCGTGGACACCGAGTCACGTCGGAGCGCGCTCGCATGCAGACTGATCATGCTGCCTACACTGGTGACAATCTCCGACGGCGGTTCGGGCTCTCCTGCGGTCACGGCAAATCCGACCACGGCGGCCGAGCCTGAATCCGGCAGGTTCAGGGCGCTGGCCACCGATGGAGCATCCACCCCTCCCCCGCGCGCACCGAACAGCCGTTGAATCAGCACGCCCTCCGTCGAAGGAGCATTGAGACTGCGGGAAATGATCCGCGCAGCGATCGCGGAGGCGCCCCGCAGTACGTCGGCGGCGCTATCGGTGAACGGGGCATACCCTTGTTGCACCCAGATCGATCCGAGCAGCCGGGGCGCGGCCGAGCCGTGCTCAACGGTTTGACGGATGCTCACCACTAATCGTCGCTTCGTGCCGAGCTCGTCGTGTGCCGGGACGTCGACGACCTCATCGCTCTCACGCAGCCGGTCGTAGACACCCCATTCCTGCATCGCCTTCAGGTAGTCGCGCGGGCCGATCCTGCCGAGGATCGACAGCGTCCGCAATTCGTCGGCCGCTTCGTCCGACGCCGAGTACGCGAGCACGCGCGCTTGCGCATCTTCGATCGAAACCATCCCGCCGGCGTTCTGCGCGATGGCCTGCGCGAGGCCGAACAGGTCCGTGTCCACGGCCAGCAACTCTGGGTCACCCAGCCTGTACTGCTGCCGGGAGCGGTCGAGCATGCGCTGAATGAGGGGGAAAACGTGGTCCCACCGGGCCTTCGGGTGTACGGCGACCAGTGCGACGCCGGCGCTGCGCGCCGCGGACTGCAGAGCGGTCGACGATGCCGCCGACTTCGACATCACCGCGCGCGGCCTGTGGTCGGGGGCTCGTAGCGCGACCTCCTCGAACCACCGCACGGCCTCGGCCTTCCTCACGCCGACGTGTAGGTAGAGATCTGGCGACGGTGACTCGACCTCTACCGACAAATCGGAGCTGTCGACCAGGGCGACGGAAGAGATGGCGACCGAATCCCCCGCGGGTGCCTCTATCAACTCGACCACGGACGTATCAAGTGCGGCGAGAAGTTCACGCAGGGTAATAGTTTCGCTCGATTCCGCTTCTCGGCCTGCTTTGGCGACGGCACGTTTACGAGACGACACGGCTGGTCTCCCTGTCCCGATAGTTTGATCCGAAGGATGCGATTGGCCGATCATACAATCTCAAGCCTGATTATTCGTCTGACTGGCTGATAGTTTTCCGTGGGTGTTGGTGTTGACTACGGGTAGTGCTTTGCAGCGGCTCCGTCGCCGCCACACCCCTTGTAGGAGGTTTCATGGACGCCATCACCACCACCCCGCAGCCAGTCAACGAGCCGGTGGGCTCCTTCGCCCCGGGCAGCCCGGAGCGGGTGCGACTGCAGGCGAAGCTGGCAGAGCTGGGGTCCAACCCCACCGAGATCCACAACGTCATCGGCGGTGCGCACCGGCGAAACAACGGCCCCGCGATCGACGTCGTCCAGCCGCACCGGCATGCCGCCGTGCTGGGCACCTTCACCAACGCCGGCCCCCAGGACATCCAGGACGCCGTCACCGCCGCCACCGCCGCCGGCCCGGGCTGGCGGGCACTATCATTCGAGGACCGCGCCGCGGTGTTCCTCCGTGCGGCCGACCTGCTGTCCGGACCGTGGCGTGAAACAATTGCCGCCGCAACGATGCTCGGCCAGTCGAAGACCGCGTACCAGGCGGAGATCGACAGTCCGTGCGAGCTGATCGACTTCTGGCGCTTCAACGTCCAGTTCGCCCGGCAGATCCTCGCCGACCAGCCGATCTCCTCCCCCGGCGTGTGGAACAAGCTCGAATACCGCTCTCTCGAGGGCTTCGTCTACGCGATCACCCCGTTCAACTTCACCGCCATCGCCGGCAACCTGCCCACCGCCCCCGCCCTGATGGGCAACACCGTGGTGTGGAAGCCGTCGCAGACCCAGGCCGTCGCCGCGTATTGGACGATGAAACTGCTCGAGGCCGCGGGCCTGCCCCAGGGTGTGATCAACCTCGTCAACGGCGCCGGCGCCGCGGTCTCCGACGTCGTTCTCGCCGACCCCCGCCTGGCCGGGATCCACTTCACCGGGTCCACCGCCACGTTCCAGCACCTGTGGCGTCAGGTCGGCAACAACATCGCCAACTACAACAGCTACCCGCGCTTGGTCGGCGAGACCGGCGGCAAGGACTTCGTCCTCGCCCACAGCTCCGCGAACCCCGACACCCTGACCACCGCCCTGCTGCGCGGCGCGTTCGACTACCAGGGTCAGAAGTGCTCCGCGGCCTCCCGCGCGTTCGTCCCGAAGTCGGTGTGGGCGAAGATGGGCGACGACTTCATCGAGAAGGCGTCGACGCTGAAATACGGGGATGTCACCGATTTCTCGAACTTCGGTGGCGCCGTCATCGACCGGCGGGCCTTCGACCGCAACGCCGACGCCATCGCCCGCGCGAAGGCCACCTCGAGCCTGACCATCGCCGCCGGCGGCCACGTCGACGACAGCATCGGGTACTTCGTCGACCCCACCGTGCTGCTCGGCGACGACCCCACCGACGAGGCCTTCCGCACCGAATACTTCGGACCGATCCTGTCGGTGCACGTCTACGACGACTCCGCAGCCGGGTCGTTCGAGAAGGTCCTCGACCTGGTCGACAAGGGGTCCGCGTACGCGCTGACCGGGTCGATCATCGCCGACGACCGCACCGCGATCGCCCAGGCGACCGACGACCTGCGATTCGCGGCCGGCAACTTCTACATCAACGACAAGCCCACCGGCGCCGTCGTCGGACAACAGCCCTTCGGTGGCGCCCGGGCGTCGGGCACCAACGACAAGGCCGGCTCCCCGCAGAACCTGCTCCGCTGGGCCTCCGCCCGCACCATCAAGGAAACGTTCGTCCCGGCCACCGACCACCGCTACCCGCACCAGGGCGCCGACACCTCCGAGAACATCTGATGGCGGCCGCCGACCTGCTGCGGCCCGCCCTGCTCGCCGCAGCCCGCTCCCCTCGCATGGAACGGACCATCAGCAAGGTCCCGGTGACCCGCAATCTCGTCGACCGGTTCGTCGCCGGTGAAACCGAGAGCCAAGCGATCACCGCGACCACCGGAATCCTCGACTCCGGCCGATACATCACCATCGACTACCTCGGTGAGGACACCACCGATCTCACGCAAGCGAACAACACGGTGTCCCACTACCTGGTTCTGCTGTCGAACCTGTCAGCGCTCGCGACCAGCGGGGGCACTCCGGCGACCTTCCCGCCGTCGCCGGTGCGCACCATCGAGGTATCGCTGAAACTGTCTGCCCTGGGCCAATCCCTGGCCCGAGACGGGCACAAGGTTGCCCTCGAGAACGCGCACAAGATCTGCACCGCTGCGGAAGAAGCCGGCGCGTGGGTGACCGTCGACGCCGAGGACCACACCACCACCGACTCGACCCTGTCGATCGTGCGCGAACTGCGCGAGGACTTCCCCACCCTCGGCACCGTGCTGCAGGCGTACCTGAAGCGCACCGAGGCGGACTGCAAGGATCTGTCCGGCCCCGGATCGCGAATCCGGCTGTGCAAGGGCGCGTACAAGGAACCCGCATCTGTTGCCCATCAAGAAAAGACCGCGGTCGACGACGCATACCTGCGGTGCCTGCGGATCCTGATGAACGGTCAGGGCTACCCGATGGTCGCCTCCCACGATCCGGCCATGATCAGTGCGGCGATGCAATACGCCGAAGCGAAGGGCCGGGCGGCAGACGAGTTCGAACTGCAGATGCTCTACGGCATCCGCGATTCCGAACAACTTCGGCTGGTCGGCGAACAGAAGCACGTACGTACCTACCTGCCCTACGGTGAACAGTGGTACGGCTACTTCATGCGCCGCCTCGCCGAACGCCCCGCCAACCTCGCCTTCTTCCTCCGCTCGCTGGCATCACGCAACTAGCCGTGAAGGACACAGGATCCCGGCTCGACCCCCGGTCAGGCCGGGATCCCCACTCGCCCCCGCCCACAACCAGGTACGGACACCGCCCGATCGTCGGCTGACCGCGCAGGCGGGGGGCACCGTCGGTATCCACTATCAGGAATGAACACACGACGACGTCCCTCTCGACGGCAGTGTCCCGCACCGGCATCGATGCGGGACACTCGCTCTCCCGGGAGCAGGGGAAGGGAAGACCTGTGGCCTATCCGCGTGACAGTCCGGGCTGAGTCTGGATCTGTCCGGGGCCACCCTTGAATCCGCCGGCCTTGCCCACGGTCCATTCACCGTCCGCACCGCAGACCAGGGCACCATTGCGATCACCGGGCTTGCCGTACGTCACTGTCTCGTTTCCGTTCGAGTCCGTGTTCACGATCGGACACTGCCCACCGGTGGGACCGTTCGGGCCGATCGGCTCGGCATGAGCGACGGACGCCGCCCCGAAGGCGCTCAGGATCGGAAGAGCGGCGAAAGCGGCGGTGGCAAAGGTTCGTCGGGCGTTGATCATTCAGTTTCTCCAGAGTGTCGGGGAAGTGTTTCGGTGACAGGTACAACTCTGCCCACTCCCGTGCCCGATCTGAAGCAACCCCAGGGGTCCGTTCGCCCACCCCAGGAGGGGACACACTCCACCCCGACGTTCGCACCGGGCGCACACCGGACCACGCCCTCAGCACGATTCGCGCCCGGCGCCCGCCCGCCTTCAGCCCGCCGCAATCCCCTCTCCGGCGGTGTTGCCACAGGAAGAGGCCCCACCAATCGGTGAGGGCCTCAAACCTTGGTTGCAAGTAGTCAATCTCGTCCGAGCTCCTCGTGCGAGTCACCGTTGATCGATGCCTGGTAGCGAGGACGGGTGGCCGCCACGCTCCTCGATGACTGCGGGCCTCCGTGCGTCCCCGCTGCCGTCTTCAGGCATGGGCCCACCTTCGACGTCCCCGCACACAGGTCTCCCCGAGCGGGTCGTCCTGGACATGCCCGAAGGTGCAGTTCCAGGCGGTCAGCTCGGCCATCCGACCGTGCGTGCTCGAGCAGAAACTTCTCGGGGAGCGGTCGCGGGCCGACGTCTCAACCGCACCTCCTGCACCATCCGGCTGACCTCCGGTTGCGTGACGGCCAGGTTTCGCGATCACCCGCTGCGGCACCTGATTGTCCGTCGCGTGCGCCACCGCACGAAGAACGAAGGTCGCGAGGGCGTGACGTGGAGCGGTCTAGTGAGCGTGTTCGTCGGGGGTGCGCTGATCTGCGGTGCAACGGTGTGACTCAGCTAACCTTTGACTTCAAGTACTTGAAGTTCATAGCGTCGATGACGTGAGTGCACACACCACCCGACACGTCTACACGATCAAGGACGCCGCCGCCCTGACCGGACTTCCGGCCAGCACGCTGCGCTACTACGAGTCGGTCGGGGTGATCGCGCCGATCAGCCGTGGGGAGAGCAATAAGCACCGCGTCTACGACGAGGACGACCTGGGCCAGCTGTTGGCAATCGCGTGCCTGGCAGCGACCGGGATGTCGGTCAACGACATGAAGGAGTACGTCGCCAACGGACAACTCGGGGCCGCGGCCGCCCCCGCGCAGATCGAGTTGCTGACCGAACGCCGGCAGCAACTTGCGCGCGAGGCCCAGCAGATCGCACTCCGTCAACGCTACGTCGACCTCAAGATCGACTACTGGCACGCGATCGACGCCGGCGACGAGCCCCGTGCCGCGCTCCTCGCGGCCGAGGCGAGCGCGCTGGCCGACGAACTCCACAACGCCAAGAAGCGATAACCCTCACCCACCACACCCCGGTGCGCTCACCGACTCGACCGATGCGGCACCTGTCACTCAGCCCTGTCCTGCTCACCACCACTGTGACCATCACAGAAGTAAGGAAGTACTGCCATGCGCGTCAACGCGTACGC
>NZ_JAAOQS010000190.1:0-8060 GCF_011603105.1 Rhodococcus sp. A14
CCCCCCGCCGCACCCGGCACCTACGAGGCCTCGCTCTCCCGGAGCATCGGCGTCGGCGGAAACATCCTGATCACCCTGTCGTCGATCTCGCCGGCGTCGAGCGTCTTCATCCTCGGTGGTTCGGCGCTCGCCCTGTTCGGCACCGGCGTGTTCTGGGCATTCCTCATCGCCGGCATCGTGAGCATCCTCATCGCCTTCTGCTACGCCGAACTCGCGTCCGCGTATCCCGTTGCCGGCGGCGACTACTCACTCGTGTCGCGGGCACTCGGACCGGCCTTCGGCATCGCCACGTTCTTCATCAGCCTCATCTCCCTGCCGCTGATCATCGCCGTCTTCGCCCTCGGAGTCGCCGACTACCTGGGCGTCGCGATCCACGGCCTGTCGCCGCAGCAGACCGCGCTCGTCGTGGTCGTGATCACCACCGTGACCGCATGTTTCGACATCCGCACCAACGCATGGCTCACCGGGGTCTTCCTGGGCGTCGAGATGGCGGCGCTGGCTCTGCTCACCGTCCTCGGTTTCGTCCACATGGAACGGCCACTGACCAGCCTCCTCAGCCCGGAGGTTCTCGATCCGAGCACCGGCAACCTCGCACCACTGGCGATCTCCGGACTGATGCTGGCCGTCACCCAGGGAATCTTCGCGTACAACGGCTACGGCGGCGCCGTCTACTTCGCCGAGGAGACCAAGAACGCCGCCCGCTCGATCGCGAAGGCAGTGATCTGGAGCGCCGTCATCACCGTCGCCACCGAACTCGTCCCGCTCATCGCGATCCTGGTGGGCGCCCGCTCGCAGACCGAACTCTTCGGTTCCAGCCTTCCCGTCGAGGCATTCCTCACCGAACGCGCCGGTCACGCCGTCGCCATGGTGGTCCTGCTCTCGATCGCCCTCGCCGTGATCAACGCGATCATCGCGATCACGCTGCAGGCGGGCCGGCTTCTCTACGCCGCCGCACGCGATCGCGCCCTCCCCGAGACCGTCGCCGCGCCGCTGCAGACCGTCAGCACCAAGGGCCGCGTCCCCGTCCTCGCCACCGTCGTGATGGGCGCCATCGCGTTCGCCGCGTGCCTCGTCCCGCTGGACGTCCTGCTCACCGCCACCGGGACGACCCTGACGTTCACGTACCTGTTCATCGCGCTGGCCGCGATCAACCACCGCCGCGGCGGCACCACCCGAACCGGCTACCGCATGCCGTTGTGGCCGCTGGCCCCGGGAATCTGCATCGCCGCGCTCGGCCTCGTCTTCGTCGTCACGCTGCTCGACCCGGAGCAGTGGCTCAGCCTCGGCATCTCCCTCGGACTCGTCACCGCCGGCTTCGTCTACTTCGCCCTGTACCTGCGACCGCGCAAGAACACCCACCTGCTGTTGCTGAACGCCGCCCCCGAGGAGAACTGCTGATGCTCGACCTGCTTCTGACCAACGGCGTCGTGCGGACGTTCGACACCACCGGCCGGGCCGAGGCCGTCGGCATCGCGGACGGCCACATCCGGTACGTCGGGACCACCGAGGACGCCCCCGCCGCCCGGCGCACCATCGACCTGCGAGGGCGACTGCTCACCCCCGGGATCATCGACAGCCACAACCACCTTCTCCTCGGATTCGATCCCGACGCCGTGAGCCTCGAAGGCGCACCCGACCTCACCGAGGTCCGGCGACGGATCGGCGCGCACGCGGCCACCCGCCCCGACCTCGACTGGATCTGCGCCGAGAACGCCGTCTACTCCGTGGTGACCGGGCGCCGCCCGAACGCCGCCGACCTACGCGGCCTCACCGACCGTCCGGTCTTCATCACCACCTACGACCAGCACTCGGTGTGGCTGAACGACGCCGCACTGCGTGTGCTCGGAATCGACCGCGGCACCCAGATCCCCTGGGGACGGCCGGAATTCGACGACGACGGCGTCCCCACCGGCTGGGTCACGGACTTCTACACCAGCGCGATGACGCGGGCCGGTCTGGCCGGTCTGCAACGCGACATCCCGATGTACTCCCCCGACCGCCGCTATCGGCGCATCACGTCCAGCCTGGAGATGGCGACCGCGAGCGGTATCACCACCGTCGTCGAACCGCAGGTCCCGCTGGCCGAACTCGATCTGATGTACCGGGCGCGCGCCGAGGGGCGGATGCACTCGCGGGTGATCACCGCCCTGTTCCACCCGGTCGGCGCCGACGCCGCGTTCCGCCGGGACCTGCGGGAGGCCGTGGACAGCGCACCCGTCGACGACATGCTCCGGCTCGGGCCGGTCAAGCTGTACGCCGACGACGTGATCGAACCGCACACCGCGACCATGCTGTCCGACTACGCGAACCGGCCGGGGCACCGCGGCGCGCCCAGCCTGCCGCCGCAGGAGTTCACCGCGATGCTCACCGAACTCGACCGCCTCGGCTTCCAGACGCACACCCACGCCACCGGCGACTGGGGAATCCGGCTGGCGCTCGACTCGATCGAGCACGCCGGCCGCGCGAACGGGACGGTCGACCGACGGCACGGCATCGTCCACGTCGAATGCCTCCATCCCGAGGACCTTCCCCGGTTCCGGGAGCTCGGCGTGGTCGCGGCGATGCAGCCGCGGCACTGCTCTCCCGACCTCGTCGCGGGAACGTGGATGGAGAACGTCGGCGAGGACCGGTGGGACCGGGCGTGGCGATTCCGTTCGCTCGCCGAGTCGGGGGCGGCGCTGGCGTTCTCGAGCGACTGGCAGGTCGGGGAGATGGATCCGCTCGTCGGCCTGTACTCCGCCCTCACCCGCTCGGGTCTGGACGGCCGGACCGACTGGACTCCGCGCGAACGGATGGACCTGGATTCGGCGTTGCGGGCGTACACCCGCGGCGGCGCGTGGGCGTGGCACGCCGAGGACGAGCTCGGAGTGATCCGTCCGGGTGCCCGCGCCGACCTGGTCGTCTGGTCGGCGGACCTCTACACGCTCGAGCCCGGACAACTGCTGGACCAGCGGGCCGACCTCACCCTCGTCGGCGGCGCGATCGTGCACGACGCCGCCTCGGCGAGCGCCGTTGCGGACGTGCCCTTCGCCGGCTCCGGCGCGGCCGGCCACACCTGCTCGCACGGGTGACTCCGGATTGGACAACTCGGCGCGGCGGGGGGCGCGTCTTTCACCATTTTGTCAGCTGCCCCTGGCTTGTGAGGCAGCGCACACTTGTTTTCAGATGCTCTGCAACTCCGGACTCCGGTCGGACTGTTCGACCGACGGTCCGTTCCGACACACGAGTTTCGACCCCACGAGAGGAACCGGTACGAATGTCGATCGACGTACTCGAGAACTACATCAACGGTGAGTTCGTCGCCTCATCCGCGACGGAGACGCTGGACTTGATCAACCCCGTGGACGAGAGCGTCGTCGGGCGTACGCCCGTCTCCACCAAGGCCGACGTGGACGCCGCCGTCGAGGCAGCCGAGCGGGCCTTCGTCTCGTGGGGCAAGACCACCCCGAGCGTGCGGCAGACCGCGTTGCTGAAGCTCGCCGACGCGATCGAGGCGCACAGCGACGAACTCGTCGAGGCGGAATGCCGCAACACCGGGCAGCCCAAGCAGGTCATCGCCGACGAAGAGATCAAGGTGGGCGCCGACCAGCTCCGCTTCTTCGCGGGAGCGGCCCGGATGCTCGAAGGCAAGGCCGCCGGCGAGTACATGGACGGCTTCACGTCCTACGTGCGCCGCGAGCCGATCGGTGTCGTCGGTCAGGTCACCCCGTGGAACTACCCGTTCATGATGGCGCTGTGGAAGATCGGCCCCGCGCTCGCGGCAGGCAACACGATCGTCCTCAAGCCCAGCGACACCACCCCGAACAGCACGCTCGTCCTGGCCCGGCTGACCAAGGGGATCCTGCCGGACGGCGTCTTCAACGTCGTCCTCGGCAACGGCGAGACCGGCGCGACCCTCGTCGAGAACCCGGCCCTCGGACTGGTGTCGATCACCGGATCCGTGCGCGCCGGTATCGCCGTCGCCGTCTCCGCCGCACGCCAGCTCAAGCGCGCGCACCTCGAATTGGGCGGCAAGGCCCCCGCCATCGTCTTCGGTGACGTCGACATCGAGAAGACCGCGAGCGGCATCGCCGAGGCAGCCTTCTTCAACGGTGGCCAGGACTGCACCGCCGCCACCCGCGTCCTCGTCCACGAGTCCATCCACGACCAGCTCGTCGACGCCCTCGTCCGCAAGGCCGAGACGCTCGAGCCCGGTCTGCCGGACGACCCGGACGCGTTCTACGGCCCGCTCAACAACATCAACCACTTCAACGCGGTCAGTTCCAAGATCGCCTCGCTCCCTACCTCGGCCAAGATCGTCACCGGCGGAAAGCGTTCGGGAGAGCAAGGATTCTTCTTCGAACCCACCGTGATCACCGGCGTCGACCAGCGCGACGACATCGTGCAGGAGGAGACGTTCGGCCCCATCCTCACCGTGCAGAGCTTCTCCGACGAGAAGGAGGCCGTCACCCTCGCCAACGACGTCCGGTACGGTCTGGCGTCGAGTGTGTGGACCAACGATCACGGCGTCACGCAACGCCTCTCGGCCGCACTCGATTTCGGCGCCGTATGGATCAACTGCCACATCCCGCTCGTCGCCGAGATGCCGCACGGCGGATTCAAGTACTCCGGCTACGGCAAGGACCTCTCCGGCTACGGCGTCGAGGACTACACCCGCATCAAGCACGTCATGAGTTCCCACGACTGACGTCGCCCACCCCATACCCATCCACGTCACGACCCTGAGGACTGCACCAACATGAACGACATCCAGTACCGGCTGCCGCAGAAGCGCGCCCTGGTCACCGAGCTCCCCGGCCCGAAGTCGGCGGCCCTCACCGCACGTCGCCGCGCCACCGTGGCCGCGGGCGTCGGCTCCAGCGTCCCCGTGTACGCGGCGGATGCCGACGGTGGTGTGGTCGTCGACGTCGACGGCAACTCCCTGATCGACCTCGGCTCGGGCATCGCGGTCACCAGCGTGGGCGCATCCGATCCGGCCGTCGCCGAGGCGGTTCGGGAGCAGGTCGGGCACTTCACCCACACCTGTTTCATGGTCACCCCGTACGAGGGCTACGTCCGCGTGGCGGAGGAGCTCGCCGCCCTCACCCCCGGCGACCACGAGAAGCGCACCGTCCTGTTCAACTCGGGCGCGGAGGCCGTGGAGAACGCGATCAAGGTTGCTCGCCTCGCCACCGGCCGCGACGCCGTCGTCGCGTTCGACCACGCCTACCACGGTCGTACGAACCTGACGATGGCCCTCACCGCCAAGTCGATGCCCTACAAGGCCCACTTCGGTCCGTTCGCGCCCGAGGTGTACCGGCTCCCCATGTCCTACCCCTATCGGGACCAGGACGGACTGACCGGTGAGCAGGCCGCCCAGCGCGCCATCAGCCAGATGGAGAAGCAGATCGGCGCCGATTCACTCGCGGCGATCATCATCGAGCCGATCCAGG
Organism: Rhodococcus sp. A14; assembly: GCF_011603105.1. Classification (NCBI taxonomy): domain Bacteria; kingdom Bacillati; phylum Actinomycetota; class Actinomycetes; order Mycobacteriales; family Nocardiaceae; genus Rhodococcus; species Rhodococcus sp. A14. The sequence goes on from NZ_JAAOQS010000190.1 coordinate 5,433, forward strand.
GCGAGGGCGGATTCATCGTTCCCGCCGAGGGATTCCTCCCCACCCTGGTGAACTGGGCCCGCGCCAACGGCGTCGTGTTCATCGCCGACGAGGTGCAGACCGGGTTCTCGCGCACCGGCGCCTGGTTCGCGTGCGAGCACGAAGAGATCGTCCCGGACATCATCACGATGGCCAAGGGCATGGCGGGCGGCATGCCGCTGTCCGCGATCACGGGCCGCGCCGAACTCCTCGACAAGGTGCACCCCGGCGGTCTGGGTGGCACGTACGGCGGCAACCCCGTCGCGTGTGCCGCCGCGCTCGCCGCGATCGACAGCATGCGGAAGTTCGACCTGCCCGCTCGCGCACAGCACATCGGCGACCTGGCCCTGCCGCGGCTGAAGGCACTGGCCGCCGACGTCGGCGTCATCGGTGACGTGCGCGGACGGGGCGCGATGCTCGCGATGGAGTTCGTCAAGCCCGGCACCGACGAGCCGGACGCCGAACTGACGAAGGCGATTGCCGCACATGCGCTCGAACAAGGTGTCATTCTGCTGACGTGCGGTACCTACGGAAACGTCATCCGACTGCTTCCGCCGCTGGTGATCAGCGACGACCTGCTCGACGACGCCCTGACCGTCATCGAGCAGATCGTGCGCTCGCTCGTCTGACCCGTGCGCCTTTTCGGTAGTCACCGCAACCGAAAAGGCGCACGAGCACGAACTGCCCACCCCAACGACCAGAGGAGACACCATGACCCGGACGACCACCGGCACGTTCCATCCTCTGGACCCGTTGGGGGCGGACGAATTCGCGCAGGCCGCGGCCGTTCTCGCCCGGGAACACGGGGTCGGGGACGGCTGGCGGTTCGCGTCGATCGAACTGGCCGAGCCGGGCAAGGCCGAGGTGTCGGAGTTCGACGCGTCGGGTACCGTCCCGGACCGCCGGGCCGTCGTCGTGTGCTTCGACCGCAACAGCGGAGACACCTACAAGGCGCTCGTCTCGCTCACGGGAGACAACGTGGTCTCCTGGGAGCACATCCCGGACGTCCAGGCGAATTTCACGGTGGACGAATGGGAAGAGGCGGACGCCTTCCTCCGCGGGCACCCGGACGTGATCGCGGCGCTCGCGAAGCGGGGGGTCACGGACATGAGCCTGGTGTTCATGGACGTGTGGACGTACGGCGACGCGGTGACCCCGGAGAAGTACAAGGGGCGCCGGCTCGGCTGGTCGGACACCTGGGTCCGGGCGGCCGAGGGCGCCAACCCGTATGCGGGCCCGGTCAACGGTTTCCACTGTGTGATCGACGTCAACAAGATGGAACTGCTCGAGATCGAGGACACGTTCAGCGTCGAACGTCCCGAGGTCATGGGCGAGTACGTGCCCCGGCACATCCCGGAACGGATCCGCGACGCGAGCACGCGGCCGCCGCTGAAGCCGTTGGACATCGTCCAGCCGGAGGGACCGTCGTTCACGCTCGAGGGCAACAAGCTCGAGTGGCAGAACTGGTCACTGCGGGTGGGGTTCAACTACCGCGAGGGCATGACCCTGCACGCGGTGACCTACAACGACAACGGCCGGGTGCGCTCGATCGCGAACCGGATGTCGTTCGCGGAAATGGCGGTGCCGTATCGCGACACCAGCACCGATCACTACCGCCGCACCGCCTTCGACATCGGCGAGTGGGGCATCGGGTTCATGACCACGTCACTCACCCTGGGCTGCGACTGCCTGGGCGAGATCCGGTATCTCGACGCCGTACTCCACGACAGCCACGGTGTGCCGTTCACGATCGAGAACGCGATCTGTATCCACGAGGAGGACAACGCCGTCCTCTGGAAGCACGTCGACCACGATGCGGGCGCCGAGGTGCGCCGCATGCGGCGGCTGACGGTGTCGACACACGTGACGGTCGCGAACTACGAATATCTCGTCTACTGGCGGTTCTACCAGGACGGCAACATCGAATGCGAGGTCCGCGCCACCGGGATCATGGTGGTCAGCCACTTCCCGGAAGGCGGGGAGCACCCCAGCGGGACGCTCGTCGACAACCGCACGTACGCGCCGTTCCACCAGCACTTCCTGGTCGCCCGCCTCGATCTCGACGTGGACGGCACCGAGAACACGGTGTACGCCACCGAGACCGAAGTGGTGCCGATGGGCCCGGACAACCCTCTGGGTCTCGCGCTGCGCCAGAAGAACACCCCGCTGCGCACCGAACTCGAGGGCCGACAGGACTTCGACTGGCAGAGCCAGCGGGCGTGGAAGGTGGTCAACGACAACACGACCACCGGCCTCGGCACCGCCCCCGCCTACAAGCTCGTTCCCGGCGGCGCGATCCCGTCGATGTTCGACCCGGCGTCGCCGATCTTCCAGCGCACCGGTGCGATCGGCCACACCGTCTGGGTGACGCCCAACTCACCCGACGAGCGCTGGCCTGCCGGGGAATTCGTGAACCAGAGCAAGGTCGATCACGGACTTCCCGCCTGGACGGCGGCCGACCGCCCGATCGAGAACACCGACGTGGTGCTCTGGTACACGTTCGGTATCCACCACATTCCCCGGCCGGAGGACTGGCCGATCATGCCTGCGGACACCGTGTCCTTCTGGCTGAAGCCGGTCGGATTCTTCGACCGCAACCCCGCCCTCGAC
>NZ_JAAOQS010000191.1:0-7909 GCF_011603105.1 Rhodococcus sp. A14
CCCGCACCCGGCACGCCAGGATGACGAATCCGGTGGCCCGGTGCGCGGCCCGAAGAGCAAAAGGGACAGCATGAACACCCCCGTTCGGCGGGTGCGCCACAGCCGTGCCCGCGCCGGCGCCACCCAGCTGCTGTGCGTGGTCACCGGGATCGGATTGGGGCTGACGCTGCCGCAAATCGACGGCGGACCGCGGGCCCCGGCCCGGCAGGTCACCGAGCTGCTCTTCGCCACCGCCGTCGGTCTGGTCGCGGCGGTCGCACTGGTCTTCTCGCTGCTCTTCCTCGTCGTGCAATGGGTCGCCACCACCTTCACCCCCCCGCCTGACCCTGTTCCGGGACGCCCCGATCGTGTGGCGGACCTTCGCCATCGCCGTCGGCCTGGTCGCGTTCTGCATCACCGCCGCCTTCACCATCGGCCACGACAACGACACCTCGCTCGTCGTCCCGGCCGCCGCGATGCTGCTCGTGCTCGTGATGCTCGGGGATGACCAGTGGGGTGATCACCCGAACCGTCGCCGCCTCCTGCGGCCGCCGTGCTCCACTTCCCGCGGGCCTCGAGGTCTTGTGTGCGCGCGAGCGGAGGTGCTGATCTTGCGGTTGATCGTCGGACTCGGCGCCGAAGCCACTGCGACATCGCTCGGCCGGACACCGGGGGAGGTACTTCTCGACCAGCACCGGGCGCTGCAGACGCTGCGCGGTGTCCTCGCCGGCCGAGGGACCGTGCCGCTGTGACGACCGGACATCGGCGATCTCACCGCTCGGCGGCGGGCCTGCGGTGACGGTCGAGATCGCACGGTCGTCCGCCGGTCGTTGTCGCAGTGGGGTGCCGCACTCGGCGCGGGCGGCTGAAATGTTCGACGAGGACCGAATGCGCCGCGTCCGCGAAAGGCAGACCGTACTGGCCGACCACCACCGCGGTGCCGACACCGACACCGCAGCCAGTGAACGAGCGACATGACCATCGAATGGCGTGTCGGCACCAACGAGGGAACCCGGACCCATGAACGTACCCGCACGGAGGCCGGCCCACGCCGAGAAACTCACGCCGACGCCGACCCGGAAGCCAGACGGCATGCACACCGGCGACCACATCCCCGTTCCCGATGGTCGGCCGACGTCGCGGGTGTGGGCGGGGGCATCCATTTCGCTCGTCGCTGCGGTGACGGCGTCCGCGGCGGCGCTGGTCGTGACCGGATCCCTGATCGTGTGCATCCTGACCGCGGTCGTGACCCTCGCATGCGTCGCGGCGGCAACAGTGATGATCTGACCAGATTCACTTCGCCGCACCAGAACCCGGAATGCCAGATGTAGTAGGAAGCGGCTCATGGGCCCCGCACACGAAGCAACGACGCGCCCCGCAACCCACACCGGAGGTCGATCAACATGTTCCCGATGAGAACAGGCTCGATCTCGGTGACGGGTGGGGGAGGGGACTTTCGATGACAGCACCCCGGCTGCCGCGGGCACGGCCGATTTCATACTGGGAGAGGCAGATATTCACGGAAACCCTGGGCCGCAGGCCCGCGGTCACGACCGCCGAGATGGTGGGCGCACCTGCCGCCGCTGAACCGCGTCTCCCAACCCTCACCCCGGTCGCCGAGGAGCACCCTCCGTACGCCCCGACAGCGATCACGGTGACCTCGATCATTACGCCGGCGAACTCGGTTGATCCGCTGAGCGGTGATGTTCCGAGACCCGGTGCCTCCGAATCATTCGCCTCGAGCGGTACCGCCTCCACTTCACCGCTGGAGGGGCCGGTTGTTGCCTCGTCGACGCCTGCTGAGACGAGTGCGGCCCCCGCCGATGATCGGTGGGGGGCCGCACTGTGTTCGATGGGGTTGTTGTGTTGCTACTTGGAGGTGACCCAGATGCACACGCCATCCGGGAAGCAGACCAGTTGATCCGGGATGTCACCGCTTCGACTGGGGGAGCTCGTGCTGGGTCCGGCTCCGGGTGATGCGGGCTTTGCGGAGGCGAGGCCGGCGGCGCCGGTGACGGAGATGGCGAGGGCGGCGAGGGCGGCGAGCGTGGCGCGAGTCGTCGTGCTGCGGATCATGAATCTCCTGAGGTTGCTGCGACGTGTTTGCCGCTACCACGAGCTTGCATCGTCGTCGGCCGTCGAAATAGGCACCGTGGGGTCACGGTAGGCCACCCCCCGGGTTGTCGCTGCCGGTGCGGGCTGGGACGGGAAGGAGCACCGGGACGGAATGCTCGCCGGTGCCTCTTCGGCGGGTGCGTGAGCTGCTGCTGGGTCTGTTCGATGGTCCGTCCGGCGGGGTCTATGTGGAAAGCCGCGACGATCGGCCCTGGCTGGACCCGGCAGTCTAGTTCGCCTCTCTGCGTGCACGGCCCGCTCCCGACTTCCGGGGTGCGGGCCGTGTGCCGTGTGGGGGTGTAATGGTGCTGGGAACTGGTGTGATGACATGTCCCCGGTTTGTGGTGTGACTCGCCCATTTTCGGCGTGATCCAGATCGTTCGGAGCGCCCCGATTGACGCCCCCGCTCTCTATCGGTCGTTGCAACACCTTCGATGAGGTGGTGTTGGAATGGTGAAGAATGCGGATGCTGCTGCTCAGGCTCGGTTCCTCGGTTTGGTAACCGGCGGCTGCGACGCGGACGTGCGGTGATCGTGCCGCCGCCGCCGTAAACACTGCGGAGTGCGACGACCGACCGCTCGCAGTGATCGCAGGACGTATTCGGGTCCGGAACTGCTCGTCAAGGCCGAAACTTATTCCGCCCCTGGCGCTTCGGGGAGTGGTGCGGACCAGGTCAATTGGGTTCCGCCGGTGGTGGGGGTGGTGAGGGTGCAGGTGCCGCCGGCTTGTTGGGCGCGGGTGGTGAGGTTGTGCAGGCCGCTGAGCGTCACGGTCGGGGCGATGCCGGTGCCGTCGTCGGTGACGGCGAGGGTGAGGTTGTCGTCGACGGAGATGGTGACGTCGACGTGGTGGGCGTGGGCGTGGTGTACGACGTTGCTGAGTGCTTCCCGCAGCACTGCTTCGGCGTGGTCGGCGAGGGGTCCGGTGACCACGTTCAGCGGGCCGGTCATGCGCACGGTGGTGCGCAGTCCGCTCTCACCGGTTTGTTCGGTGATGATCGCGGTCAATGCCGGGCGCAGCGCGAACCCGTCGTCCCCGCCGTCGTGCAGATCGAAGATGGCGGTGCGGACGTCGGTGATGATGTCCTGGACGTCGTCGATCATCTCCGACAAACGGCGCTGGGCGTCGGGGACGCGGGTCCGCGCGTGGGCGCTTTGCAGGTGCAGTCCGTGCGCGAACAACCGTTGGATGACGTGGTCGTGCAGATCCCGTGCGATCCGGTCGCGGTCGGCGATCAGCGACAGGGCGGTCAGTTGGCGTTGATCGTCGGCCAGTTTCAACGCGAGGGCGGCCTGGTCGGCGAAGGCGGCGGCCAGGGGCAGTTGGTGGTCGTCGAACGGTTCCCGGCCGAGGGTGCGGATGAGGGCGAGGACCCCGGTCACCGAGTCCGCGGACACTCGCAGCGGCAGCAGCAGGGCCGGACCGTGCCGCCCGGCGTCGCTCATGTTCGTCACCTGGATCAGTTGTCCGGTGCGGTAGACGCGGCCGAGGGCGGTGTCGTCGACGCCAATCCGCACATCTGGCATGCGCGGGTCGTTTCCGGCGTACGCGGTGGCCGTGAGGGTGGTGACGTCGGCGGACGCTTGCTCGGGGTCGTCGGGTTGGGCGATCAGGACGTGGTCGGCGCCGGCCAGGTGACGGGCCCGGCGGGCGATCAGATCGAGCACCTCGCCCGGGTCGATGGCAGCGAGCAGTTCACCGCGGATATCGCTGGTGGCCTGCTGCCACTGCTGGCGCTGACGGGCTTGTTCGAAGAGGCGGGCGTTGTCGATGGCGATCCCCGCTGCGGCGGCGAGGGCTTGGATGAGGATTTCGTCGTCCTCGGTGAAGGACTGATCTCCGGCTTTGTCGGTGAGATACAGGTTGCCGTAAACCTGCCCGCGGATGCGGACCGGAACGCCGAGGAAGGTGTGCATCGGCGGATGATGTTCGGGGAACCCCACAGAGGCGGGGTGCCCGGTGATGTTGCCCAGGCGCACCGGTGCAGGACGCTCGATGAGCAGGCCGAGAAGCCCGTGCCCGGTGGGCAAATCCCCGATCAGGAGCCGTGTGTGCTCGTCGATGCCCGAGTAGACGAAATCCTGCAACCCGTCTCCGCTGTCGTTGAGCACGCCCAGGGCCCCGTAGCGGCAGTCGACCAGCCTGATGGCCGCGTCGACGACCCGCCGCAGTGTCGCTGCGAGGTCCAGGCCGGAGGAGACGGTGAGCATCGCCTCGAGCAGTCCGTCGAACTGCTCCCGGGAGGCGGTCACCTGCCCGCCATAGACGCGGGCGCGGCCGGCGGTGGCGCGTGCACCCCGAGGATATCCCCTTGTCGTCGACGTCAAACCCGGTGACGTGGCCGCTGCAGCACTGGTGACGCCGAGCGACAGTGGCAACGACTTAGGACTCTAACCCTGCCGGGAAGACACGCTCATGCTGAAGGAGGTAGGCGCACGCACCCGACCGACGCGTCTGGAAAGAAGACCGCAGCATGATGCGTACCTCCGACCGTGACAGCACCCTGACCCCGACCGAATGCGTCCACGCCTTGCGGTCGGTGCCCACGGGTCGTCTGCTCTACACCGAGGACGCCCTGCCCGCGGTGCGGTTGGTGACCTTCGCCGCCCCCCGCTCCGAGATCATCATCGCGACCGACAACGAGTCCTGGTTCGACCGCCTCGATCGGACATTCGTCGCATTCGAGGCCGGCCACGTCGAGGCAGGAACCCGCGCCGGATGGAGCGTGGTCGTTCTCGGCCACGCCCGCACCGCCACCGGCTCCGAGTATCCGTCCGGGTTCGACCGCTCGGGCATCTCCCCGTGGACGATCCGGCCCTCTGATGGTTACCTCGTCCTCGACATCGAGTACGTCACCGGCCGCCGCCTGACCCTGCCCCGGCTGGCAGGCGACCAACGATAGGCCTCCCACTGCCGGTGACCACAGTTCGGACATTGCGTCGGTGGCGGCGATGCGATCACCACCTCCTTCCCCGGCACTGGGCCGGAGGAGGCGCGCTACGGAGGGAGCATGAGCACATGACCAGATCCCTTCTCGGTGCACCGGATGCCACTCACACCGGCACCTTCGCGGTGTGCAGCCTGACGGAGTAATCGACGTTCCGCACACCCGAATCCGTTCTCGGCGAGGATGTGTCGCCGTCACCGTTGAGGCGCTCGACTCTTCGTCTCGGGGCACACTCAGCTCATCGCATCGGACGGGGCGGGACGTGCCACCGTCGTCGTGTGGGTGACGATGCTTCCGCTCGGTGCGGTCACCGCGAGCTCATTTCCAGGGCCGAAGGTCGCTCGTCCGGGCGTCCTTGGCGGCCGGTGTCCGCGTGCCGGATCGCCGTCCACGCACGCCCCGTGGAACGCGGCTGGGAAGGTGCTCTCTCTGTCGCTTCTGCCGATGACCTTGTGCTCTACGCCGCGCGCCCTGGGTGCGGAAGACTCGGATTGCGTAAGGATGGCCGAGGAGGCACGGGATGAATATCCATCAGTCATCCACATCACGCTGGTGGAGACTGACTCCGTGGAGCCGAAATCCCCTGATGCGGACCAGGGACCGTCTCGATGTCGTCGTCGCGGCCGTCGTGATCACCTTCGTCTTGATCATGGTCCCGTTCGCGGCGGCGTTCGGAACGGTGACCAACACCCGCCTGAACGATCAGTCTCGCGCCGACCTGCAGAGCGGACATGCACAGTCTGCTGTTCTCATCGACGATCCGCACCAAGTCCTCGTGGGGGGTGCGCCCAGTGACGCCCCGGACACCGAAGACCATGCGACGGCTCGGTGGACGGCGCCCGATGGCAACCTCCAGTCCACCGACGTGGAAACCCGACCCGGCGCCCACCGCGGCGACACCGTCTCGGTGTGGATCGGTCCTGACGGCCACGTGGTCGACGAGCCCCGATCGGGCCTGGAGAACGCGGTGATCGCCGTCAGCGCCGCGCTGTCGGTGTGGGCCACCGCCGCGGTGGGTTCCTTCCTGCTGCTCTGCGGGGTCCGGTGGGTGAATACGCGAGGCCGGATGCGCCAGTGGGATCGGGAGTGGAACGATGTCGGCCGCACACCGGGATGGCCGGTCAGCTGACGATCTCCGCGGTTGAAGGACCAACGGGCCCACCGAGCACGCTCACCGCAGCAGGGTCGTCTTGCCGTGCGTCGCCGGCCCCAGCCTTTCCCGACTTCCTCCGGTTCCGACGCGGGAAAGATTGAGGATCACCGCGGCCTCGCGGACGCATCACGGGACATCAGAACCAGGCACGGTCGCGCGATAGGTTCGGCGGCTTTCATCGGCCCAGCAGCAGCGTCCTCGCCAAGTTTGACCGGGCCGGGTTCACGAGAGCGGCACGCGTGTTGTCGGTTTCACGAGAGCGGCACGCGTGTTGTCGGTTTCAGTTGGTGGCTGGGGACCGTGTGGCCGGGCGCCGAGTGCGTTCCGGCTTCGTGCGCGCGTGCCCGTGACTCTCGGGCATCACCCACCGCCCCCGCGAGTTCAGCGGGCCGGGATCGGGGCCTGGATCGGATCGTCACCGGCGGGAACCACGGGGCTACCGGCAGGGGAGTGGTCATCGAATCCGCGTGCACTGCAACACTGTTGCGGGTGGCGTAGTCGGAACGGCTGCATGTCAGATAGGCGACGGTTTCTCGTCGGTGCCAGCCGAGCCGGCGTCGTCCCCGTCAGCGAACATCGCCTGGATCCGTTGCAGGATCTCCGGTGTGCTCAGTGCTCGGTGGGTGGGAATGGAGTGATGTGGTGCGGTCACCGAAGAAGCCTGCAGGCGTGTCATGTGGGTACTCTCAGTCGCACAGATGTGGCCGAGCGGTGGCCAAGGCGCGGGCACCGATCCCGGTCGCTATCAGTGTTTCTGGCCACGCGACGGGCCGGCTAGGGGACAAAGTCCTTTCCGCCGACCCCACCGAGAGCCTGGGGCGACGGTAACGCCGATGTCGGCCCCGTAGTGGTTTTCGTTGTCTCGGCGTGCAGCCTTCCTTGAGGAGCAACGGAACCAGCTCGTGGATCCCGCCGTGGTCGGAGCGCTGGTGAATGATGCGCACGGCATGTGAGGCGGACGGGTACCGGGCGATCAACCGCCCGCTCGATGACCTGTTCGGCGTGGAGAACGCCAAGTCCGAGTTCCACCAGGAGTCAGATCCTCGACACCGACCGCTACGTGAGCACGGTGACCCCGCTGGGTTCGAATCCGGCCATCCAGGCGGACATCACGAACCATGGTTTGGTCGGGGGCCGGTGCCGATCCATACAAAATTTTGTATACTCGTGGTGTGAAGAACATCCAGTTCATGGGTACCGCGCTGGAGGATCTTCGTGGATTCCCCGGTGCGGTTCGTCGTCAGTGCGGTTATCAACTCGACCGCGTTCAGCAGGGGCTCGAGCCGACGGACTGGAAGCCGATGGTGAGTGTGGGTTCGGGTGTGCGGGAGATACGGGTACGCGATCGATCGGGAGCTTTCCGCGTCATCTACGTGGCGAAGTTCGCAGACCGGGTGGTTGTACTGCACTGCTTCGAGAAGAAGACTCAGAAAACGTCGGCGGCGGACTTGGCTACCGCGACGAAGCGATACCAGCAGGTCACAGCGGGAAGACAGGAAGGGTGAGCACTGATGAGCGATGAAATCTTCGACAGCGTGTGGGATGCCATCGAGGACACTCCGCAGGAGGCGGAGAACATGCGGCTGCGGTCGACTCTGCTGATCGCGCTGTCTCAGCGCATCGAGACCGAAGGATGGACCCAGAAGGACGCGGCTGCACGGCTTGGTGTGACCCAGCCGCGGGTGTCGGATCTGATTCGAGGAAAGATCGACCTG
>NZ_JAAOQS010000192.1:0-7840 GCF_011603105.1 Rhodococcus sp. A14
GTTCGGGCTTGACCGGTGCGGGTGCCGGGCGGTCCGTCTCCGGTTCCTCCCGCACCGTCGGGATGTCGGCCTCCACCGCGTCGGGATGTCGGCCTCCGCCGGCCCGAGTGCGTGCTGCGCGGCCGCCGCCAGGGCCCCGCAGCTGGGGTAGCGTTCCTCCCGGTCCTTGGCCAACGCCCGCGCGATGACCTCGTCGAACGCGGCTGGCAGGCCCGCCCGAAGGGCGGCGGGTCGGGGGATCGGCGAGTTCAGGTGGCCGGCCATCAGCGGGGCCAGGGGCGATCCGGGATACGGCTGCTGGCCGGTCAGCAGCCGGAACAGGGTGCAACCCAGCGAGTACACATCGGCCCGGGCATCCAACGGGAGGTTCGCGAACTGTTCCGGCGCCGCGTACTGCAGGGTCGCCACCAACATCCAGGTTTTGGTCACGTGCTGGGTCTGCTCGAGCGCCTTGGCGATCCCGAAATCGGCGAGCAGCACCCGCCCGGGATCACCCCGGTGACCCGGCCGGGGGTGTTCGACGAGGATGTTCGCCGCCGAATCGAGGGGACCACCCTCGCCGGCGGTCGCGGCGTCGGTGCCCTCGACGTATTGCATCGCGATCCACAACCGGTCGCCCTCCCGGCCGCGGTCGTACACCGCGACGATGTTCGGGTGCTCGAGCCGGGCCGCGTGGTCGGCCTCCCGCTCGAACCGGGCGCGGGCGTCGTCGTCCTCGGCCAGCGCCGGGTGCAGCACCTTCAGGGCGATCCGCCGCGGCCACCGCGGATGCGCCGCCGCATACACGGTGCCCATCCCCCGACCCCCAGCACGCGTTCGATGGTGTACCCGGCGAACACCTCCCCCGGCCTCAAGATGCCGTGCTCGCCCATGCCGTCACCACCTCACCCGGATGCCTCGCCGACCTCAGTCAACACCGACCACGTCAGGGCATCAGCCAACCGTTGTCCGCGGGTCAGGGCGGACAGGCTTTGTGTCAGCGCCGCGACGGTCCCCGACGACGGGACGGCACCGGAGGGGCCACCGGGGTAGGGTCATCGGTGTAGTGGACGGCACACAGCCCGGGACGGGACTGCACTTCGACGTGCTCGGACCGGTGCAGATGACGATCGACGGGATCGCCCCACCGCTGGGTGGCCCCAAGCAGCGTGCCGTCCTCGCGGCCCTGATCATCAACCGCAACCACCCGGTGTCCGCCGACGCGCTCGCCGACCGGGTGTGGAATCATCGGCCGCCACCCGAGGCCCGGGCGAGCCTGCAGGTGTTCATCTCGAATCTGCGTCGAATTCTGCGCCATGCCGGGATCGATGCCCGGGCGGTGCTGGCCAGCGCGCCGCCGGGGTACCGGCTCATCGTGCCGGACCAGGGTTGTGATCTGGGACGATTCCTCGCCGAGAAGAGGGCCGGGATCCAGGCCGCCGCCGCGCGGCGATTCGAGGAGGCGAGCGGGCACCTGGCCGCCGCGCTCGCCGAGTGGAAGGGCCCGGCACTCGACGATCTCCGGGATCTGGAGTTCGCCGAGACGTTTGCCGCCGCGATCGAGGAGGAGAAGGTGTCGGCCCTCGCCGCCCGCGCGGAAGCCGAGATCGCGTGCGGACGAGCCGAGGCGGTGATTCCCGAGTTGGTGTCCCTCGCGTCCGTCTACCCGCATCGCGAGCCGTTGTGGGGTCAGCTGATCACCGCGTTGTATGTGTGTGGCCGGCAGTCCGACGCCCTCGAGGCGTGTCGCCGGCTGCGCTCGAACCTGGCCGAGGAACTCGGCATCGATCCGGGCCGTGACCTGCTAGAACTGGAGGGCCGCATCCTGCGGCAGGAATCATTGGCGGTGGCCGAGACCGCGCTGGCGACCGCCGCCCATCCGGTCACCGTCCTCGAGACGCTCGAACGCGCCCTGGCCGCGCAGCTGCGGGATCGTCAGGGCCGTGTCTTTCGGATCGGATCGGCGGGGGTCAGGATCGGCCGGATGCCCGACAACGACATCGTGCTCGCTCAGGGCAAGGTCAGTCGCCACCACGCGATCATCGTGGATACCGGGATGAACTTCGTGTTGCGGGACCTGCGTTCCTCGAACGGTGTATACGTGGGCGGCAACCGCGTCGTCGACAGCGTCTGGCTCGTCGATGGTGACATCATTCGGATCGGCGACACCGAGCTCGAATTCCAGATCGTGGTCGAATAGCGCAGCGCCTCCCCACCCCCGACACGTGCGTCGTCGTGCTACCGACCGATGTTCCGCCTCGTCGGCATCACCACCGGGCCCAGACGCTCCGGGTGCCGGTCGCGGAGCCACCGTGGGGACCGCACCGACGGGCACACCCCACCGACCGGTTCGTCTCGGGTGCGGCAACCGACTCGGTGGGGCGTGTGGCGGGTGAATCAGGCCGGGAGCGCGTAGGTGTATTGCGGGCAGTACACCGTCACGGCGTCGGCGATGATGAAGCCCGCCTCGTACGGCGAGTAGGAGGACTCGCTCAGGAAATCCAGTCCGATGTCGTAGAAGTCGTAGCCGCTCTCGAAGTCCCCGCAGACCGCGTAGCCCAGCGCCACCGCGTAGTAGGCCGAGTCGTAGGGGATGCCTTCTTCGTCGAGGGCGGTGAGGTAGACCTCCTCCGGCGCATAGCTGGTGGCGTTGGCGACCCCGACCCCACCCATGGCGGCGACGCCGAGCACGGCGGTGACGGCGGCGACGCGAGCGGCGGACTTGACGGACTTGACGGTCTTGGGGAACATGGCGGGTCCTTTTCTTTGAGTTGCCATTGGCTGGTATGAAAAGGATCTGGGATGTCGCTTGTCGGATTCTGAACGAAATCTTGTGATGGTCTCCGCGAGCTCGACGCGGCCTGGCGCCGGTCACAGCGGGAGGACCGCTGCATCGACGGGTTCGGGTGTGATGCCGCCTCGGCTCCGCGGACTCGACGGTCTCGGAGGATCCCGAGCCGATCCGACCCGGGTCGGATGTCCCGCTCGGCCGGGTCGGTCTAAGTGAAACTGGCGGCCTAAGTGAAACTGGCGGCGCGCGTCCACTTCATGGTGCGCAATGCCGACGACAACGCCGGGACGATCGGACCGATTCGTTTCGAGAAGGACACGATTTGGTCGTCGTAGTCACCTTTAAGTTGGAAGTGTTTGCAGCGGTAAGGGATTCGCGTTGCCAGGGCGGCGTACACGGCGTCCGTGTCGGTGACCGCGCATCCCTGACCGCGCGGATGGGAGGCGCGAAGGCTGGACTCGGCCCGCTCGCGGAGTTCGGCCAGCAGTTCACGCTGCTGTTTGCGGGGGAGGGACTTGGCATCGTCCGGCAGCATCGACAGGGCGCCCTGCGCGACGCGTGTGATGGCGTCGTGGTCGGGCTCGTCGGCTTTGGCCGCGCGCAATGTGTCCTCGACCGCCGCCCGCAGCCGTGCCGTCAACTCCAGGTCGGACGCCCGGTAACTCGTATAGGGGACCATGCCGAGGGCCCGGCGCCGTTTCGTGGTCGCCCACGAGTTGGTCCCGGGCCAGCCTCTCGGTGGGCCGCGGGTCGGTGCCGATCCAGTGTTCCCAGGTGCGCGGGCATGAGGCGGAGATCTGCGTGATCAGATGTTGCTCCAGCGCGCCCGGAAGCACCGGGGTGGACTCGATGACCGCGCGGCCTTGCGATCGGTACCGCGCCGGTCAGGTAGAGCTCGGCAAGAACCCCCGCACGGACGAGTGCACCGAGTTCGTCGTACTCGGCGATCAGGCCGTCGGGGCGTGTGCAGAGCAAATACAGGCGCTTCCACAGCGGGAGGGGAGGCACATAATCGATGCTAGCCCGTTGCGGCCGAAGGTGGATGGCGTGGACGACCGACTCTGCAGCCCCATGAGTGTGCCCCGTGAGTCTGCGGAGTCATACACTCCGATTGGCTCACAGACGGCGTAGCGGTCCGACCGAAGGCGGTGTTGCCGATGGGTCGTGCGGAACTCGAGCCGGGTGACGTGTTCGCCGGCTACACCATCCAACGTGTGTTGGGCGTCGGTGGGATGGGCGCTGTGTACCTCGCTCGCGATCCTCACCTGCCCCGGAACACCGCCCTCAAATTGCTGGACCGCAGCCTGACCACCGACGACTGCTTCCGCTCCCGCTTCGAGCTCGAGGCCGACCACGCGGCGCGCCTGGAACACCCGAACATCGTGTCCGTCTTCGACCGAGGCCGGGAAGCACATCAACACTGGATTGCGATGCAATACGTTGCCGGAACCGATGCCGCGGTGGCGCTGCGTGAGGGTCCGATGGACCCATCGCGCGCCGTGCACATCATCGCCGAAACGGCGAAGGCCCTGGACTATGCACACGAGAACGGCGTGCTGCACCGCGACGTCAAACCGGCGAACATTCTGTTGGGCACGTCCGGCGCCGAGCAACCCGAGCGGGTACTGCTCACCGATTTCGGTATCGCCAAGGCCCTCGACGAGACACAGCACCTGACCAAAACCGGGTCGCTGGTGGCCACCCTGCAGTACTCGGCGCCCGAGGCTTTCCAAGGCATCCCACTCGACCCCCGCGCAGACGTGTACTCGTTGGGCTGCACCCTATTTTGCCTGCTCACCGGCCGCCCACCGTTCACCGGAAGCACCCAGGAGGTCATGCGCGGTCATCTCAGTGCACCCGTACCGCGGATCAGTGCTGTGCGCGGTGATCTTCCGCCGGCCATCGACGACATCGTCTCCGCCGCTTTGGCGAAGCGGCGTGAAGACCGGCTGCCGACCTGCCGCGCACTCGCGGCCGGCGTTCAGCTTGCCCTGTCGAACGCGCAGTCCTCGCACACGGCCCAGCCCACCAGTTTGCGGTCGCAGACGACAATGCACGGCGCACCCCATGCCCAGACGACTCGGCAGCCCACCTCACCACCGCATGGGCGGCCGCCGCCCCGGCCGGTACCGCAACCGCCCCCGCCGCAGATGTTCAGCGTTCCGCGTCGGCGAAATCCGGCGCGTGTTCTGCTTGCGCTCGCCTTCCTCACCGTCTTGGCCGTCGGTGCCGCAGTGGCGTTCGTGTATTGGGGCAACCGGTCATCGACGCAGACCACGTTGCCGTTCAGTGGCCTCAACTCTCCCGTCGGGGTGGCCGTCAACACTGCCGGAGATCTTCTCGTCGCCGACACCAACAACAATCGCATCCTCAAGCTGGCCGCTGACTCCGACGCCCAGGACGTCCTCCCGTTCACCGATCTCGACCACCCCGCGGGGGTCGCGACCAATGACGCCGGCGACGTCTTCGTCGCCGACACGAAGAACAATCGGGTGCTGAAACTCGATGCCGGAGCCACAACCCAGACGGTGCTCCCGTTCACCGACCTGGCCGGGCCCGCCGGAGTGGCGGTCAGCGACGCCGGACACCTTTTCGTCGCCGATAACAACAACAACAGGATTGTCGCGCTGCCCGCCGGCGCCGCGAGCCAACAGGTGCTGCCGTTCACCGACCTGCACGGACCGGTCGGCGTGGCGGTCAACTCCAGTGAAGACGTATTCGTCACCGATACCGACAACAACCGCGTGCTCTTCCTTCCCGCCGGCGGCACCGACCAGACCGTGCTGCCGTTCACAGAGCTGGCGTCCCCCACCGGTGTGGCGGTTGATTCCACGGGCGATGTGTTCGTCGCCGACTACCGAAACGGTCGCGTTGCCGAACTTCGAGCGGGTGCGGACACCGCCACTGTGGTGCCGTTCACCGGGCTGCACCGCCCGATCTGGGTAGCGGTCAGGGCCACCGGAGACCTCTACGTCACCGAGGGCAACACGGTCCTACGACTGCCGGGCGACCCTTGATGCCGTCCGTCCCGACCGGTCACGGTCAACCGCCACCGACGACTTGGAATGAGCCATACCAGCTTCCATAACCCACGGACGTGACGCCGTTCGATGTCGAACCTTCATACGAGCTGAGGCCCGGGGAGATCACGATGACCACCACGCCGCCGCCCCGCTGGGAAATCACTCCCGCATGCACACCAGCCGTGCACACGCTGGAATCATCCGTGTAGGTGCCCGAGCCCCACACGGTGCCGAACGCTCCACCCGGCGGGCACTCGAACGACGCTCGTCCTCCGTCCTGACCCCGGAAAGCCTCGGCGGTCGTACTCCAGTCGGCGGGCGGCAGCGCCTGCGTTGTCGGCGGCTGCGTTCGCGGGGGTGGCGCCACCGTGGTCCGCGGCGGCGGTGGCGCGACCGTGGTTTGGAGCGGTGGGCGTGGCGCGACCGTCGTCCGGAGCGGTGGCGGTGGCGCGACCGTCGTCCGCGGCGGTGGGGGTGGCACCGTCGTGGTCGGCGTCCTCGTCCGCGTCGTCGTCGGTTGCTGCGGTGTCCCGCTGCCGACGTTGATCACCACAGGAGCCCCGGTGACAACGTTGATGACCGTGAACTGGGTAACCGGCGCGGGTGCGGGCTGCACGACGATGATCTTGTCCGGCGCGAAACCCGGCCACCGCTGCCCGCTGTACGTCGGGGCTGCTTTGGTGGGCTGCGGCGGCAACAGCGGGTTCCCGCACTGGCACCGAACCCGCGGCACACCGCGATCGTCGACGAGGACTGCCGTCCCGGCCTGCAGCACGGACTGCAGCGCGGTCGGTCGGCCATTCTCGTACCCGTGATTCGTCACCCGGGTATCGGAACCGAGAATCACCGACGTGAGCGACTCGACATAGGCGCGGACGTCGGAAACACCCAACACCTCGCCGAACGCGGCCCGCTGCCCCGGATTCTGTTCGAGGAATCCGATCAGTTTCGGCTTGTCGCAGACCGACAACTCGAGGGAGCCACCGTAGATTCCGGTTCGGTCGCCCGGCACGGCGATCAATCCGGGCCGGCCCGGATCCGGCGCACCGGCAGCCACCGTCGGCATCGACTCCGGCAGCGTGGTCGGCGCATCGGGGGGCACCACCGGCGGCGTCCACGGAAACGGCCCCTCGGATGCGGCCGCCTCGAGCAACACCTCACCCTCATCCGCGTCGCCCCTCACGAACAAGAGATAGCCGCCGACGAGCACTCCGATCAGCACGGCGGCGAGCAACCCGAACAGCAGAGGCCAACGGCCACCGCCCCGCGAACGCGGAGGTGGAGGACCCGGCGGCCCCGGGGGCGGCCCATCGGCGGGCGGCCATTGTTGGGCGTGCGGTTGCCACTGTTGGCCCTGAGGTTGCCACTCGGGGCCGCGGGGTTGCCAGTGCGGACTGCCTGGCGTACCCGGATCGTCGCTCATGGTGCACCGCCGTCGACCATGTCGCCAGATTTTCGTCAACGATACCCCCGAAAACCGGGCCTCACGAGACCCGGTGGCTGTCCGGCTTGCGCAGAAGGGAAGCGACAACCCGGTCAACGGGGGTCCCCACGGTCCCGTTGACCGCGCCTTATCCCTGATTTCCCTGATTCCTGCTTCAACGACGCCGGCGGGGTGACGCGTTCACCGGACTTTGCGGCGAGGTACTCGACGTACTGGACGAACGCCTCCCGGCAACCCGTCGCTGCGGGCGGACAGTCAGGCAAGGACATCGTGTTCGGCGACGAAGGCGTCGGCGGGGATATGGGTGACCGACTGCACACCAGAATCTGGTGATGCCACCTGTCAGGTGACCGTGATCGATTGGGCGACGGCTCCACTGCTGTCGCACACCACAGTCACGGTCTGGTCGCCGGGAGGAGTACCGAAATACAGAGTGAGAGAGCCGGTGCCATCCACCACTCCGTCGAGGAAGAGTGCCTCGTTCGCATCGGTGGTGGCTATGCATGTCTCCCCGGGCGCGGCGCCCGTAATGAATATGTCGGCACCGCCGGGGCCGCCATAGATGTTGGCGTAGTAGCCCTGGGCGGGTCCGGGGGCGGGTGC
>NZ_JAAOQS010000193.1:0-7800 GCF_011603105.1 Rhodococcus sp. A14
CCGCCCATCCCGCCCATGGCTCCGCCGGGTGCGAGAGGGGACGAGGCGGCGGCCGGAGCGGCGCCGGGTGCGGGAGCGGTCCCCGGTGTCGCCGGGGGCACAACCGGCCCGGTGATCGTTCCGCGGGGTACGGAACCGCTGCCCGCGGAGACGCTTCCGCCCGCGCCGCCGCCGTACATGCCGATGCCCGCGCCGCCGGCGATGCCCACAGCACCCGGAACTCCGCCCGCTGCCCCGTGTGCGGGGATGACCGCGGATTTCGCCGACCGGGCGTCGGCAGGCAGGTCCGACGAGGAGACGCTCGCCGCCTGGGTGCTCGCCGACACCAGGTCGCCGACACTGTCGGTGACGGTGGAGATCATCGGTTTGCCCACACCCTCGATCACGGTGGAGGCGATGGCGAATGGTGACGTTGGTGCGGCTGCCGCCACGGCTCCGGGCGCCGGGGGCGGCGGTACCGGAACCGGGGCGGCCAGACCGTTCATCGTGAGGGTCTGTTCGTTGAGTTCGGTGCGCGTCTGCGTCACGACCCCGATAGCAGCCTTGAGGTGCTCGGCCGCGGACGCGAGCAGCATCGCCTGCCCGGGCGGCGTCATCACCATCGGCGCGGCGGCGACCGCGGTGGCCGCGAACGACTCCGAAATCGTCATGAGGTTCGCGTTGCCCCGCGCCACGGACGCGGCGGCGGTCTGCGTCGTCGTGGAGATCTCCGTGCCGCGTTCGCTCAGTTCCGTGCCGCTGGACTGAGCCTGCAGGCCCTGTGACTGCGCCGCCTGTGCTGCCTGGCTCTGCCAGATCTGGTCGAGCACCTTCAGTCCCGACATGCTCATCGACATCGCCTGGTCGATCATGCCCGAAGACATGTCGAGGAGGGAGGTCGGATCGAACGAGCCGAACGTGCCGGTGCCGAAACTCCCGGCGAGATCGGTGAGCGGCTTGAACAACTCGTCCACGCCCGGCAGTCCGGGCAGCCCGTGACCCTGCAGCAGCGCCTCCACCGGGTTCGGCGGCAGTGGAGGCAGCGGCGGAAGGGCCGGTAGTGGCGGCAGGTCACCGAGCGGCGCATCGAGGAACGGGCCGAGCGGAGAGTTCTGCAGGGCCTCGAGCGGAGTGCTCGGCAGTGGCGTCGCGAGCGCGTCGCCGACGGGCGTTCCCTGGATCAGGTCGAGGATCGATCCGTGCTCCACAGGGTGCCCGGCGGGTTCGGGGGACGTCATGCGAGGCCCCCGATTCCGTCGCCGACGCCGCCGAGCGCAGCGCCGTTGGCACCGTCGACGGAGTCGTAGGAATCGGCGGTGGCATGCGCCGCGATCGCGGTCTGCGCGTAGTGAGACGCGAGTTCGGCGACCGACCTGGCGTGATTTGCCTGTGCGGCGGCGAACGACGCGAGGAAGTCGGCGCCGATCGGGCCGAACACGGGCGCGAGTGCCGCGAGATTCGCGCCGAGATCGAGTGCTGCGGCGCTGCTGATCTGTTCGGCGGCCTGCGCAGCGGTGGCGCCGTAATTCCTGATGCCGTCCGTGACGACAAAGACATCGCTCAAGATAACCCCCCAGTGATAAGCGTTCGCCAGACTTTATCTCACGGGCCCGACGTGCACGGCTAGAGGCGAAGGGGTGTTCCGCCTGCCGTCTCGGCGAGCAGTGCCCGCGACTTCGCCCGGATTTCGTCCATCGGCTTCGTCCATCCGAGGGCGCGGAGGCAGGCGTCGGCGAGGAGTCCGGCGGCACCCTCGTTCTCGGGCCTGGGAAGCAGTCCGCGTTCGATGTCGGCGCGGGTTGCGATGGCGCTCTCGACTATTCGGAACGGCAGGTCGGTCAGGGCGGGGGAGGTGTCGCCTGAATCGTCGGTGATTTCCGTGAGGGCCTGGTCCGCCAGCTGCCGGTAGTGCCGGCGCAGCAGGGTTCGCTGGGCGCGGAACGGCTCGAATCGATCGGTCAGCAGTTCCGGAAGAAGATACAGCGCACCGAGGTTCCATTTGGTGGCGGTGAGTTGCGTGACGTCGTAGGTGGCCAGCGCGTGCAGGCGCACCGTGGCGGGCGCGGCGGCGTCGGCGAGCCGCCCCGCCGCGGCGAGCGCGGGGGACACCGTCTCCTCGAGGAGCGCCACCAGGATCTCCTCCTTGTTGGGGAAGTGGTGGTAGAGCGATGCCTGCCGGATACCGACCATCTCGGCGATCTGCCGGGTCGAGGTGGCCGCGAAACCCTTGGTGGTGAACAACTCTCCGGCGGCGTCGAGTATCTCCTCGGGAGTGGTCTGCCCTGGTCTGCGCTGATTGGTCAGTCGGGGTCGTCCCGGCCCTGTGGTCACCGCTCCATGATGTCAGGTCGCTCTCGGGATCGACGGTCTCCACCCGCAGTGAGGGTTTCGTCATGCTCCCGAAACGTAGGCAACGATGCTGTTACGGCCGGCGGCGATCTGGATACGCGGGCGTCACCCATCGAGGCCCTTCCGCGAGAAAACTATCGAGCGACAGATATTGCTCTCGCCGAAGGAGTAAGCCCTTGAGTACACCCACAAGGACTGCGCAAGTGCTGACCGCGCCGGCCGCACCTCCCCGCCCGTCCGGCGGAACCGGCGTCGACGACACGGGCGACCTCGGCGAATTCGGCTACGAGCAGCAACTTCACCGTTCCCTGGGTAAGTTCGCGTCGTTCGCCGCCGGCTTCTCGTTCGTCTCCATCCTCACCACCATCTTCCAGCTCTTCGGGCTCGGATTCGGATTCGCCGGACCCGCCTTCTTCTGGACGTGGCCGGTGGTGTTCGTCGGCCAATTCATGGTGGCGCTCAACTTCGCCGAACTGGCCGCCAGGTACCCCATCTCGGGGGCGATCTACCAGTGGTCACGCCGGATGGGCGGCGAGGTGGTCGGCTGGTTCGCCGGATGGTTCATGATCCTCGCGCAGATGGTGACGGCATCCGCCGCGGCCATCGCGCTGCAGGTCGTGCTCCCCAACGTGTGGAGCGGATTCCAGATCATCGGTGAGGACAGCACGTTGACGTCCGCGAGTGGCGCCGCCAACGCGGTGCTGCTGGGCTCCGTCCTCCTCGTGCTCACCACGTTCATCAACTGCATCGGCGTCAACTGGATGTCCAGGATCAACAACATCGGCGTGACCTGCGAGATCGTCGGCGTCATTGCGGTAATCGGCATGTTCCTCACCCACGCCCAGCGCGGACCGGAGGTCGTGTTCGACACCGGCACGGCCGGGGCGTCACCCGGGTACGGATGGGCGTGGATCGTGTCGGGTCTGATGGCGGCCTACGTCATGGTCGGATTCGGCTCCGCGGGCGAACTCGCCGAGGAGACGCGGAACCCGCGCCGGGTGGCGCCGCGCACGATCCGCCTCGCGCTGTCCGTGTCGGCGCTCGGCGGTGGACTGATGATCATCGGTGCCCTGATGGCCGCGCCGAGCCTGACCGACGGCCGGCTCGCCGCCGAGGGCCTGCCGTACGTGCTCTCGTCGATCCTCAGCTCGCCCTGGGGCACACTCCTGCTCGTCGACGTCGCGATCGCCGTGTTCGTCTGCACGCTCGCCATCCAGACGGCGGCGTCCAGGCTGGTGTTCTCGATGGCACGCGACGGACGGCTGCCCGCCTCGCAGATCCTGTCGACGGTGAATGCCCGCACCGGAACACCCATCGCGCCCTCCGTCCTGATCGGCCTGGTCTGCATCGGCATCCTCGCTGTCAACGTCGGGAACGCCGCCATCTTCGCGACCCTCTCGAGTGTCTGCATCATCCTGATCTACCTCGCCTACCTGATGGTCACGGTGCCGCTCCTGCTGCGCAGGTTGAAAGGCTGGCCGCACGGAGGACCGCAGGTCGACGCGGACGGACGGAAGCTGTACTCGCTCGGACGGTTCGGCCTTCCCGTCAACATCCTGGCCGTCGGCTACGGCGCGCTGATGGTCGTCAACCTGTCCTGGCCGCGCGCGGAGATCTTCGACCCCAGCGGCGACTATCCCCTCCTGCGGTGGGCCGCCCCCGTCACCGTCGCCGCCGTGGTCGCGCTCGGAGTCGCGTGCTTCCCGCGCGGCCGCACGACCCCCAACCCCATCACGATCGGAGCCTGACATGACCTCAGTGGACACCTCGACCACCAGTGCCGCGAAGGAACACGCGCGTGCCCAGTCGGGAGCGGTCACCGACTCGATGCCGGTGGTCCCGGCGTCGTCCTGGCCCACCCCACCGTCCGACATCGATCCGGCACAGCTCACGTGGGCGGAGACGGTTTCCGGTGGCCGGTACACCACGAAGGTGCTGGGCCGCGGCACGCGACTACGACTGCGTGACCTCGACGGCCGGGCCTGCGCCCACCTGCTGCTGTACCGGGCGGACGCGCCGTGGGAGCGGCTCAACGTCGCCGACACCGTCAAGGTGCCGTGGCAGGCGTACCTGGGGGCGGGACATCCGCTGCTCTCCGATCAGGGGCGGGTGCTCGCGACGCTCGTGTCGGACGGGTCCGGGCGGCACGACGCCCTGTGCGGCACCACGTCGGTCGCCTCGAACACCGCGAAATACGGTGACGGCAACCTGCATTCGGCGTCCCCCGCCGGCCGTGAACTCTTCACGGTGGCGGCGGCGAAGCACGGACTCGGGCGGCGCAACCTCCCGCCGTCGCTGTCGTTCTTCCACGGGGTGCGGGTGGGGGAGGACGGGTCGCTGAGCAGCATCGGATCCGCCGGCGCGGACACCGCGGTCGACCTCGTGATCCACCTCCCGGTGATCGTCCTGATCGCCAACACGGCGCACCCGCTCGATCCGTCGCCGACGTACGACACGACCGCGCTCGAAGTGCTCGCCTGGACCGGCGTCGACGTGGCCGAGCCCGTCGACGCCGACCCGGAGTACCACCGAGCCTTTCTCAACACCGAAGACGTTTGGGCTGCAGCGCAGCGCCAGGGACGGGAGCAGGCATGACCACCACCATCGAGACCGCACCGCTGGTACCGGGAACGGTGATCCTGGACGAGGAGGTCGGCGCCCGCGGACCCTGGTCCACCGTCGTCGTGGCCGGTGACGTCCTGACCATCGTGGATCTGTGCGGCAACCAGGCCGTGGACACCCTGATCTACGCGGCCGACGACCACCGGCAGCGCTACTCGGCCGCCGCGACGGTGTCGGCGCAGCGCAATCTGTTCCTGACCACGGGAAGTGTCCTCCGCACCGACGATCACGACGCGCTGATGACGCTCGTCGCCGACGAGGTCGGCTCCCACGACACGGTGGGCGGCGCCTGCTCGCAGGAGTCGAACACCCTGCGGTACGGCCACCACACCAAGCACCAGCACGCCTGCGTCGAGAACTTCCTCGCCGAAGGATCCCGGTGGGGGATCGGCAAGCGGGACCTGGTGTCGAACATCAACTTCTTCATGAACGTTCCCGTCGACGCCGACGGCACGCTCGGAATCGTCGACGGCCTCTCCGCACCCGGCCGCCGTCTGGCACTCCGCGCGGAGCGTGACGTTCTGGTACTGGTGTCCAATTGCCCGCAGATCAACAACCCCTGCAACGGTTTCGACCCGACCCCGGTGCGGATGATCGTGACCCGGCCGGCGGGAGTGCAGGCATGAGCGCCAAGATCACCGTGCACCGGCCCGGCATGCTTACCACGGTGCAGGACTTCCCCGGACGGACCGGGTACTGGCACGTCGGTGTGCCGCCGTCGGGGCCGATGGACGACCTGTCGTTCCGGCTCGGCAACACCGCACTCGGCAACGATGAGGGCGCCGCGGGAATCGAGTGCGCCATGTCCGGTCCCGCACTGCAGTTCGACGAGGACACGGTGGTGTGTGTGACGGGCGCGCCCGCCCCGGTCACCGTCGACGGAGTGCTGCAGGCGCAGTGGCGTCCGGTGCGGGTTCCGGCAGGCGCAGTCCTGGACGTCGGCGCGGTGGCAGGACCCGGTCTCCGCATCTACGTACTCGTCCAGGGCGGACTCGACGTCGACGACTTCCTCGGCAGCGCCTCGACGTTCACGCTCGGCAAGTTCGGCGGACACCAGGGCCGCACGCTGCGGCAGGGCGATGTTCTCGCGGTCGGCGAGCACACCGGCGCCCGCGCGGCCGCCGTTCCCGCCGAATACGTTCCGGCCCTGTGCAGTCGCTGGGAGATCGCGGTCACCGAGGGCCCGCACGGCGCACCCGAGTTCTTCACCCGCACCGACATCGACACGCTGTACCGGACCGACTACGAGGTGCACTTCAACTCGGACCGCACCGGGGTGCGGCTGATCGGACCCAAGCCCGACTGGGCCCGCACGGACGGCGGCGAGGCGGGACTGCATCCGTCCAACATCCACGACAACGCGTATTCGGTCGGCGCCCTGGACTTCACGGGGGACACCCCGATCCTCCTGGGCCCGGACGGACCGAGCCTCGGTGGGTTCGTCTGCCCTGTCACGGTCGTCTCCGCGGAACGCTGGAAGCTCGGACAACTGGCCCCCGGCGATACAGTGCGTTTCGTGCCGATCAAGGCCGACCGGGCCGCGTCCGCCCGGACGCTGGGGCCCGCACGGCGGGCGGCGCACTCGACGGTCTTCTCCACCACCGGTGACCGCGACGACGGCGTGATCGCCCGGCGCGACGGCGAGACCGCCGTGACGTACCGGCGGTCCGGCGACGACAACGTCCTGGTCGAGTACGGCGACATGACCCTCGACCTCGCACTCCGGGCCCGCGCGCACGCGCTGCACCAGCGTCTCGAGGTCGAGAAGCCGGCCGGGCTCCTCGACCTGACGCCGGGCATCCGCTCGCTGCAGGTCCGGGTCGACCCCGACGTGCTGCCGATCCCGAAGCTCATGGGGATGCTCGGCGAGGCGGAGGACGCCCTGCCCGCGGCGAACGAACTCGTGGTGCCGAGCCGGTCCGTGCGGATGCCGCTGTCGTGGGACGACCCCTCGACGCGTGAGGCGATCCAGCGTTACATGCACGGTGTCCGTTCCGACGCACCGTGGTGCCCGTGGAACATCGAGTTCATCCGCCGCATGAACGGGCTCGGCAGCGTCGACGACGTCTTCGACACCGTCTTCGGAGCGGAGTACATGGTGCTCGGGCTCGGTGACGTCTACCTCGGCGCACCCGTCGCGACACCACTCGACCCGCGGCATCGGCTGGTTACCACGAAGTACAACCCGGCCCGCACGTGGACGCCGGAGAACGCGGTCGGTATCGGCGGGGCATACCTGTGCATCTACGGAATGGAGGGTCCGGGCGGCTACCAGTTCGTCGGCCGAACCACCCAGGTGTGGAACCATCGGCATCCCGAGAAGTCGGGCCCGTTCGAGGACGGTACCCCCTGGCTGCTGCGCTTCTTCGACCGGATCTCCTGGTACCCCGTGGAACCGGACGAGTTGATGGACCTGCGATCCGACGTCGCAGCTGGTCGCGGCGGCGGTATCGAGATCACCGAGGGCACGTTCTCGCTCGCCGAGCACCAGCAGTTCCTCACGGCGAACGCCGAATCGATCGGCGACTTCCGAGCCGAGCAGACCGTCGCGTTCGCCGCCGAGCGGCAACGATGGTCCGCGGCAGGGGAGTTCGCGACGGTGGGCTGATCCGCGTTACGCGAGCGTGTCGGTGAAGCTGTCCGGCCTGGGTGCGTCCGCGCGTTCCCTGGGCACGTAATGCAGTTCGACCACCCCGTTGCCGTACGACTCGGAGCCCACTAGTCCGAAGTTGCGGCGGTTTGGCAGCAGTTTATGTGGTTTGACCAGGTGGTTTAGTGGGTGGTTGTGGTTTTGTTCTGTCGACGGTGTCCTCAGGTCAGGGTCAGTGGTATCGGGGCGCCGAGGAGGTC
>NZ_JAAOQS010000194.1:0-7452 GCF_011603105.1 Rhodococcus sp. A14
GTGGTGGACGAGCGGGTGGTGCGGGAGTGGGCTGCGGTGGCGTTGCCGGGGTTCATGGTGCCGTCGGTGGTGGTGGTGCTGGCGGAGTTGCCGGTGACGGTGAACGGCAAACTCGACCGCAAGGCCCTGCCCGAACCAGATTTCGGCAGCGCTACTGTGGGTTTCGTCGCTCCCCGAACCCCGATCGAGGGAATAGTGGCCGCCGTGTGCGCCGACCTGCTCGGTGTCCCGAGGGTAGGCGTGAACGACGACTTCTTCGCCCTCGGCGGAAACTCTCTGATCGCCACCAGGTTGGTCGCGCGGATCAATGCGGCCGTCGGGGACCGGATCGGTATTCGCGACGTATTCGACGCCCCCACCGTGGCCGGTCTGGCGGCGCTGGCCGAGGCGCACGACGGGCTGGAGGCCCGACCACCGCTGAAGCCCAGGGAAGGTACCGCGGAAGTCCCCGTGTCGCCCGCCCAGCAGCGGATGTGGTTCATCAACCAGTTCGACACCACCTCGTCCGCATACAACGTCGCGTTCGCGTTGAGGCTCGAGGGACGGCTCGACGTGCGTGCGCTCCAGGCGGCCGTTGCCGACGTCATCGAACGGCACGAGGCCGTGCGGACGATCTTCCCGCTCACCGACGACGGGCCGCGCCAGGTGATCCTGCCCGCGGCGAGCGCGGTGCCCGACCTCGAACCGATCGCGGTGTCGGGGGAAGCCGAGTTCCGCGAACATTCGCGGAGAGTGCTGTCCGCAGGATTCGACGTGACGACGCAGGTGCCGTTGCGCGCACGACTGTTCAGCCTCGACGCGGACGTGCACGTGCTCGCGGTGGTGGTGCATCACATCGCGGCCGACGGCTTCTCGATGGCACCGCTGGCCCGCGACGTCATGGACGCGTACGTGTCCCGGGTGAACGGGTCGGCCCCGGAGTGGGCCCCGCTCGAGGTGCAGTACGCCGACTACGCGCTGTGGCAGCGCGAGTGGCTGGGATCGGAATCCGATGAGAATTCGCCCATTTCCCGACAGCTGACGTATTGGACCACCACGCTGTCGGGTCTGCCCGAAGTGCTGGAGTTGCCCACGGATCGTCCCCGTCCCACCGTCCGGTCACTTCGCGGCGGCCACGTCGAGTTCGTGATCGGACCCGAGGTTCATGCCGGTGTGGTCAGGCTGGCACGGCAACACACCACGACGGTGTTCATGACGTTGCATGCCGCGTTGGCGATCATGCTGGCACGCGTGAGCGGTGCAGACGACATCGCCGTCGGGACGCCGATCGCCGGTCGCGGCGAGCGCGAACTCGACGACGTGGTGGGCATGTTCGTCAACACCCTCGTCCTGCGCACCCACGTCGACGGCGGCGCCACCTTCTCCGAGTTCCTGGCCGGCGTTCGGGAAGCCGATCTGGGCGCCTTCACCCACGCGGAGGTCCCGTTCGAGCGGGTGGTGGAAGTCCTGAGTCCTTCCCGGGTGACGGCGTACGCGCCGCTCTTCCAAGTGATGCTGGAGTTCCAGGACATCGAGCGTCCCACTCTGGAATTGCCGGATCTGCAGGTGCGGAACATCGAACTCGAGATCGACACCGTCAACTTCGATCTGCAGTTGACGCTGGCCGAGAACGTCGATGCCGACGGCAACCCGACCGGCATTGCCGCGGGACTGGGCTACGCGACCGATCTCTTCGACGAGGATACGGTGCTCGGCTTCGCGGAACGACTCGTGCGCATTCTCGAGGCGGTCACGGCCGACCCCGGCGCCCGGGTCGGAGACATCGACATTCTCGGACCGATGGAGCGTGCCGTACTGTCCCCGGTGACGGGCGGTGCGGCGGTAGCGGCACGGACGCTGCCGGATCTGATGGCCGAGGCGGCCGCGAACGATCCGGAGGCCCCCGCGTTGGTCTTCGACGGGCGTGTCGTGCGCTACGGGGACCTCGACAGGCGATCGAACCAGCTGGCCCGCATGTTGATCGAGCGCGGCGTCGGCCCGGAATCCGTCATCGCCCTGTGTGTGCCGCGGTCCGTCGAATCCGTCCTGGCCGTCTGGGCGGTGGCCAAGTCGGGGGCCGCCTTCCTTCCGGTGGATCCGGGCCATCCGGCCGCACGGATCGAATTCATGCTCACCGACTCCGGCGCCGTGTGGGGTGTGACGGGCTCGGCGCAACGCGGCGCACTTCCGGACGCGGTGCCGTGGCTGGTGCTGGGCGACCCGGGCCTCGAGGACAGGCTGTCGCACTATCCGTCGTCGCCGGTCACCGATGCCGAGCGGACGTCGACGATTCGGATCGACAATCCCGCCTACCTCATCT
Organism: Rhodococcus sp. A14; assembly: GCF_011603105.1. Lineage (NCBI taxonomy): Bacteria > Bacillati > Actinomycetota > Actinomycetes > Mycobacteriales > Nocardiaceae > Rhodococcus > Rhodococcus sp. A14. The sequence continues at coordinate 2,300 of NZ_JAAOQS010000194.1, forward strand.
ACACCTCGGGGTCGACCGGCAGGCCCAAAGGTGTGGTCACCACGCACCGCGGTCTCGCCGCCTTCGCCACCCAAGAGAGGGAGACGTTCGGCACGAGACCCGAATCCAGAACGCTGCACTTCGCATCGCCGAGCTTCGACGCGTCCGTTCTCGAACTGCTGCTGGCGGTCGGCGCGGCAGCCACGATGGTGATCGCACCGCCGTCCGTCTACGGCGGTGCCGAATTGGCGCAGTTGCTGGAATCCGAGCGGGTCACGCACTGCTTCGTCACTCCGGCGGCGCTGGCGTCGGTCGACCCCGACGGTCTCACCGCCCTCGAGTGCGTGGTGACGGGCGGCGAGGCGTGTCCGCCCGAACTGGTCGCGCGGTGGGCGCCGGGCCGTCGCATGTTCGACGCGTACGGTCCGACCGAGTCGACCGTCGTGTCGAGCATCAGCGACGAACTGGTACCGGGGGCTCCGGTCACGATCGGCACGCCCACGCGTGGTTTCGCCGAGGTCGTACTGGACTCGCGACTGCACCCGGTGCCGGCCGGTGTCGCAGGAGAGTTGTATCTCGCAGGTCCCGCCCTCGCACGCGGGTACCGCCGGCGGTACCCACTGACCGCCGAACGCTTCGTCGCCGACCCCTTCGGCCCGCCCGGAAGCCGGATGTATCGCACCGGCGACCGGGCACGCTGGCTTTCCGACGGTCAGTTGGAGTACCTCGGGCGCACCGATGCCCAGGTGAAGATCCGGGGCTTCCGCATCGAACTCGGTGAGGTCGAGTCGGCGCTGCTCGCGCACGACTCCGTGGCCCACGCGGTCGCGAGCGTGTGGAACGGGGACGGCGGCGGCGATCGGCTGATCGGGTACCTGGTGCCCGCACCGGATGCGACGGTCGATACGAGGGCTGTCCTCGACTTCGTCGGGGGCAGGTTGGCGTCGTACATGGTGCCGGCGGCGCTGGTGACACTCGAATCGCTTCCCCTGACGGTGCACGGAAAGCTCGACCGCACAGCGCTTCCGGCCCCGGACTTCGCGGGTTCCGCGAGTCGGCCGCCGCACACCGAGACCGAGGAGCTTCTCGCCGGACTGTTCGAGGAGGTGCTCGGACTGGACTCGGTGGGCGTGGACGACTCGTTCTTCGCCCTCGGCGGTGACAGCATCATGTCGATACAGCTGGTGGCCCGCGCACGGTCCGCCGGTGTGATCCTCTCTCCCCGAGACGTGTTCGACCACCGAACGGTCGCCGGTCTCGCCGCGGCGGCGCGATTCGACAGCGACGGCGCAGTGGCTCTCGACGAGCTGCCGGGCGGTGGCGCCGGCACCCTGCCGCTGACACCCGTCGCGCGCTGGACGTTCGAGCGCAGCGGCGGGCGGCTCGACAGGTTCTCGCAGGCGCTGTTGCTGGCGGCCCCCGCCGGTCTCACCCACGAGGTTCTCGTCCGCGCCGTCGAGGCGGTACTGGACCGGCACGACATGCTCCGCGCGCGTGTGTCCGCGGACGAGATGGACGTGCTGCCGCCGGGCTCGGTGCCCGCGGACGCACTGGTCCGTCGGGTGCCGGTCGACACGGTGACGGGAGACGACTTCACCGCGCTCGCGACCACGGAACTCGATGCTGCGGCCGACCACCTGGACCCCGCCGCGGCCCGCATGGTGCGCGTGGTCTGGTTCGACGTCCCAGGCGACGTCGGGCGACTGCTCGTGGTGGTACACCACCTCGTTGTCGACGGCGTCTCCTGGCGCATCCTCGTCGCGGATCTCGCGTCGGCGTGCAGCCGACTCCAGGCCGGTCTCACCCCGGACCTGCCGGCAGTCGGAACGTCGATGCGGCGGTGGTCGCACGGCCTGTCCGAAGCGGCGCGGCACCGGACCGGCGAACTGGCATCGTGGGAGACGATCCTCGACGGCCCGGACCCGCTGATCGGTTCGCGCCCACTGGATCCCGCGATCGACGTCGACGCGACCGTCGGCACCGTCAGGGTCGACGTGTCGTCGTCGGTGACCGGCGCCCTGCTCACCACGCTTCCGGACGCGTTCCACGGGAGCGTGGGCGACGGGTTGCTCGCCGCGGTCACGCTGGCACTGATCGCCTGGCGACGGGAACGGGACGCCCCCGTGTCGGACGCGCTGATCACCCTCGAGGGGCACGGCCGCGAAGAGCAGGTCGTCTCCGGCGCGGACCTGTCGCGTACCGTCGGCTGGTTCACCACCGTGTATCCGGCGCGGTTGGATCTCACCGGAATCGACGTCGACGACGCGATGGCAGGTGGTGTCGCGGCAGGGCAGGCGGTCAAGGCTGTCAAGGAGCAGTTGCTCGCGATCCCGGATCACGGGATCGGCTTCGGACTACTGCGCTACCGGGGCGACGAGACGGCGCAGTCCCTCAGCCGATTCCCGGCTCCGCAAGTGAGTTTCAACTATCTCGGTCGAGTGACCACCACGGACGGAGCCGAGGACTGGCTGCCGGTGGAGAGCACGCTCGGCGGCACCCGGAATCCCGACATGCCCGTCGCATCCGTGATCGACGTCAACGCCGTCGTCTCCGACAGTCCAGACGGACCCCGTCTGATGGCGTCGTTCGCATTTCCGACCGGGGTCCTCCGCGAGGCCGAGGTCGCGGCGTTCGCGGATCTGTGGCGCCGCGCCCTCGCCGGACTTGCCGCGCACGCGTCACGACCGGATGCGGGCGGGCTGACACCGTCCGACGTTCCGCTCGTGTCGGCGAACCAGCAGCAGATCGAGCGCTGGGAGGAGCGTTTCCCGGCACTGCGGGACGTGTGGTCGTTGTCTCCGCTGCAGTCCGGGTTGCTGTTCCATGCTTCCCTGGCCGCGGAGTCGATGGACGTCTACACCGCCCAACTGCGCATCGACCTCGAGGGTGCGGTCGACGCCGAACGTCTGCGCGCCGCCGCGGCAGGGCTGCTGGCCCGCCACCCCAGCCTCCGGACCGCGTTCGTCTCCGACGACGGGGTGCCCGCGCAACTGGTGGTCGACACGGTGGACGTGCCGTGGCGGGAAGTGGATCTCACCGTCGAGGGGTCGGCCCCCGACACGGAACTCGAGCGCCTGCTCGACGAGGACCGCAGTGCCAGGTTCGACGTCGCCCGGCCGCCCCTGCTCCGGCTGACCCTGTTCCGCACCGCACCGGGACGCTTCGTGCTGGCGGTCACGAATCATCACATCATCCTCGACGGCTGGTCGATGCCGTTGCTGGTGCGGGAACTGCTGGTTCGTTATGCCGCCGACGGCGACCCGGCCGGACTGCCGGACCCGCCCTCGTACCGCACGTATCTGGAATGGGTGGCGAGCCGGGACGCGGAGGCATCGGCGCGGGCCTGGGAACGAGCGCTCGACGGTGTCGAGGAGCCGACGCTGGTGGCGCCGCACGCGTCTGCGGCGCTCTACGGTGTGCCCCACGAACTCGACGTCGAACTGCCCGCCCCGCTGCGCGACGGACTCGCCACGGCGGCGGAATGCGCCGGCGTCACCATGAACACGGTGATCCAGGCGGCGTGGGGGATGCTGTTGTCCCGGTCGCTCTCCCGCGACGACGTGGTCTTCGGTGCCACCGTGTCCGGTCGTCCGCCGCAGCTGTCCGGTGTCGAGAACATGCTGGGACTGTTCATCAACACGGTGCCCGTGCGAGTACGGGTGGACCCGGACGAGAGTGTCGCGCGACTGCTCGCCCGCCTGCAGGACGAGCAGACGTCCCTGCTCGACCACCATCACCTCGGCCTCGGCGAAATTCAGTCGCGGGTGGGTCTGGGCAATCTGTTCGACACACTGTCGGTGTTCGAGTCGTTCCCGATCGACACGTCCGGGCTGGACGAGAACACCGACATCGGGGGCATGCGGGTGACCGGTCTCGATGCCCGCGACGCCACGCACTATCCGCTCACTCTGCTGTCGATCCTCGAACCACGGCTGCGATTGAGTCTGCGCTACCAGCCGGGAGCCGTCGACCGGGACGAAGCCGCAGCGCTCGCCGACCGCCTCGTCCGGATTCTGGTGACGATCGCCGGCGACGTGGACACCGCGGTCGGTGATGTGGAGGTTCTGGGGCCGGGTGAGCGGGCGTTGGTGGTGGGTTCGTGGAATGCGACGGGTCACCCGGTGCCCCACATCACCCTCGCCGACCTGCTCGATGCGCAGGTGGCGCGGACCCCGGATGCTGCGGCGGTGGTGTGCGGTGCGGTGGTGTTGTCGTATGGGGAGTTCGGTGCACGGGTGAATCGGCTGGCGCGGTTCCTGATCGGGGCGGGGGTGGGTCCGGAGTCGTCGGTGGGTGTGGCGGTGCGTCGTTCGGTGGAGATGCTGGTGGGGATGTACGCGGTGGTGAAGGCGGGTGGGGCGTATGTCCCGATCGATCCGGATCAGCCTGCCGAGCGGGTGGGGTTTGTGGTGGCGACGGCGGATCCGGTGTTGGTGCTGACCACATCTGGGGATGGGGTGGTGGTGCCTGCGGGTGTGCGGGTGGTGGAACTCGACACCCTGGATGTGTCGGGGTTTTCGGCCGGTGTGGTGGGGGATGGGGAGCGGTTGTCGCGGTTGCGTCCTGCTCATCCGGCGTATGTGATCTTCACGTCGGGGTCGACGGGTCGGCCGAAGGGGGTGGCGGTTCCGCACGAGGGTGTGGTGAATCGGTTGTTGTGGATGCAGGAGCGGTACCCGCTGACGTCGGAGGACGTGATCCTGCAGAAGACGCCGGTGACGTTCGATGTGTCGGTGTGGGAGTTGTTCTGGCCGTTGATCGTCGGGGCGCGGTTGGTGATCGCGGAGCCGGACGGGCACCGCGACCCGGCCTATCTTGTGAACGTGATAGCCGAGAATGACGTCACGACAGCACATTTCGTCCCCTCGATGTTGGCCGTATTCACCGCGGAACCGGCAGTGACGCGATGCACGAGCCTGCGGCGTGTGTTCGCCTCGGGTGAGGCGTTGCCCGCGCGGACGGCGTCGAGGATGCGGACACTGGTACCCGGTGCCCGGCTCCACAACTTGTACGGTCCGACGGAGGCGTCGGTGGATGTGACGTTCCACGAGGTGACGGAGGCGGATCGGGTTGTGGTGCCGATCGGGGCGCCGGTGTGGAATACGCAGACGTTGGTGCTGGATGGGTGGTTGCGGCCGGTGCCGGTGGGTGTGGTGGGGGAGTTGTATATCGCC